>NZ_WMHO01000188.1 GCF_010994245.1 Sandarakinorhabdus rubra | reverse complement strand
CGGCGGCCAGGCCGGCGACATGCTCCACCACGGCCATGGCGGCCGGCCCGTGCAGCATCGCCATGTTGCTGGCCAGCGGGTGAACGGCGGCCACCGGCAGCTGCCCGGCACGGCGCGGCGTCAATTCCAGCGCCACCTGGTTGCCCAGCTGCAGCACAGCCCGCAGCGCCCGGCCGCGTCCGCCATGGACATAGGCCGCCACCAGCCCCGACGACGCGTCGAGGAAACGCGCCACCACGCCATGCTCGCCATGCGGCAGCAGTCCCACCACCAGCGCCGGTTCGATGCGGATCATGGGCGCCATCATAGCGGCTTGCCGGGAAAAGCCACCGCCTAGGTAGTTTTAACGATGCATTTACGCTTGATTCAGGCGGCGATTGGAGTCATAACCCGGCTGTTCTTAACGGTGGGGTAATGGAAATGAACAAGTTGCTTTTGACCTTGGCTGCGCCGGCGTTCATGCTTGGCGCCCCGGTTCTCGCAGCGGTGCCGCTCGTCGACTCGCCGATCACGGTGACGTCGGCCGACATCGGCAAGTCGTTCACCTACGACTTCAATGGCATCATTGGTGAAGTCGAACAGAGCGGGCTGATCGCGTCGGTCCAGTTCAAGCTGACCGGCATCTCCGGGAATACCTGGTCATTCGACGCCCGTTTCGACAACAATCTGTCGTCAGAGCCAATCGGTGGGCGGATTTCGGGTTTCGGCTTCAACGGTGACCCGGAAATTATTGGCGCCGCTGCCGTTTCCGGTCCTTTCACGGGTGTCCTGCTCGACGCCGGTTTCCCGCAGATCGGCGGCAAGACGAAGATCGACTTCTGCATCGAATCGCAGGGCGATGACCCTGGTGGCAAGGGTAATTGTGGCGGCGGTGGCGACGGCGTGTTCGACGACACCACGGCCTTGCAGAAGTTCACGCTGAGCTTTGCTGATCCGATCACGTCGGTGGTCTTCAACAATTTCATCATCCGCTGGCAGTCGATCGAGGGCAGCCGCCTTGGCAGCTCTGGTGTCGGTATGGGTGAAGGCGGCGGCTTCGATGGCGGTGGCGATCCCACCGTTCCGGAACCGTCCACCTGGGCGATGCTGATCGCCGGCTTCGGCCTGGTCGGCGCGGCGGCCCGCCGTCGCAAGGCGGCTGGCCTCACCGTCGCGGCCTAAACCGCGGCAGCGCCAACCGAACACGCCCGGCTGCGCTTTCCGCAGCCGGGCGTTTCGTTTTTCTAGTCCACGAAGTCCAGCCCCACCGCGCTGTAGAGGCTGCGGTCCTCGCCCCAGTCGGCCTTCACCTTGACATGCAGGAACAGGTGCACCTTCACGCCCAGCAGCTCGGCGATGGCGGCGCGCGCCGCTTCCCCGATGCTGCGGATGCGGGCGCCGCCCTTGCCCAGCACGATCGCCTTCTGGCTGTCCCGCTCGATGATGATCTGCTGGCGGATGGCCACGCTGCCGTCGCGCCGCTCCTCCCAGGTCTCGGTCTCGATGGTGGCGGCATAGGGAAGCTCGGCCGACAGCTGCAGATAGAGCTGCTCGCGCGTCAGCTCGGCCGCCATCAGCCGCGTGGTGGCAGCCGTCAGCTGGTCTTCGGGATAATGCCACGGCCCTTCCGGCAGCCGGCTGGCCAGCGCCGCCTTCAGTTCGGCCACACCATCCCCGGTGGTGGCGGAGATGAAGAAGATCTTGTCGAACGGCAGCAGCGCGTTGGCCTCGGCGGCCAGCGCCAGCAGGCGCTCTTTCACGCAGATATCGACCTTGTTGAGCACAAGCAGCTTCGCTTCACGGCGGCTCTTCAGCCCCTCGATGATCGCCGGCACCTCGCCCTTCAGGCCCGCCTTGGCGTCGACCACCAGCGCGATCACGTCCGCCTCGCCGGCACCGTCCCACGCCGCCTTCACCATGGCGCGGTCCAGCCGGCGGCGCGGCGTGAAGATGCCCGGCGTGTCGACCAGCAGCATCTGCGCCTGATCGTGGATGGCGATGCCCACCAGCCGCTGGCGCGTCGTCTGCACCTTGGGCGAGACGATCGCCACCTTCTGGCCCACGATGGCATTGACCAGCGTGGACTTGCCCGCATTGGGCGCGCCGACCACCGCAATGCTGCCGCAACGGGTCATGCCGCCTTCTCCACAATGGCCAGCAGGGTCGTGGCCGCCGCCTTCTCCGCCTCCTGCCGCGACTTGCCCTGGCCGGTGGCCGGCGGCTGGCCGCGCACCGTCACCTCCACGGTGAAGGTTGGCGCATGGTCCGGCCCCTCGCGGCCCACCACCAGATAGACGGGCATGCCCAGCCGGCGCTTCAGCGCCCAGATCTGCAGGGCGCTCTTGGGATCATTGAGAAACGGCTGTTCGGCGGACATCAACGGGCCCCAGTGGCGCTCCACCAGCGCGCGCGCTGCCTCCCAGCCGCCATCGACGAACACCGCGGCCACCACGGCTTCCGCCACGTCGCCCAGCACATTGTCGCTGTCGGCCAGGCCCTTGGCGCGGGTCACCGCCTCCATGGTGATCAGCGGGCCCACATTCCAGCCGCGCGCCACGCGGGCGTTGGCCGGGCCTTCCACCATGGCGTGCAGCCGCACCGTCAGCCGGCCCTCCGGCTCGTCGTGGCGGCCATAGAGCAGGGTGGCAACGGCACAGCCCAGCACGCGATCGCCCAGGAATTCCAGCCGTTGATAGCTGCTGCCGGCCTCGCGGCTGGCACTGCCGTGGGTGAGCGCCCGGTCGAGCAGGGCCAGATCGGCAAATCCGTGCCCCAGCACGTCACGCGCCCAGGCATCGATCCGGGCCAGCCGGTCAGCCAGTCCCAGGCCCGGTTCGGGCGCGGCGGGGCGTTTGCGGGTCATCGCGCCTGCCGTGGGCGCAAGCCGGCGGTTGGTCAAGTCCCTGCAGGGCGGGCCCGTTCCCCTCTGGACTTCGCCGCCGGCCCGCCGGAAAGATGGGCCATGGACCATCTCGCTCCGATCCGCCGTCTCGCGGCCCAGCCGGTGGACATTGCCGGCCTGTTCGCCGCCGAACCGGACCGGCTGGCTCGCTTAAGCCTGTCGGCCTGCAGCATCCACGCCGATCTCTCCCGGCTGGCGCTCCCGGCGGCGGGGCTGGAGCTTATGCTGGAGGCAGCCCGCGCTGCCGATCTGGCCGGCTGGCGCGAGCGGCTCTTTTCCGGAGCTGTCGTCAACCCCACCGAAGGCCGCGCCGCCACCCATACGGCGGAACGCGGCAGCGGCAGCGCCGCCGACACGCTTGCGGCAACGCGATCGGCAGCGGCCGCAGATGCGCTGGCCAACCGTCTGCGCCGCGACGGGACACGGCACGTCATCCACATCGGCATCGGCGGTTCGGCGCTGGGCCCGGCGCTGCTGCTCGATGCGCTGGGCCGAGATGGTGATGGGCCGGCCGTCCATGTGGTCAGCAACATTGATGGCGAGGCGCTGGCCCGCGCCATGGCCGCCTGTGATCCGGCCACCACGCGGCTGGTGATCGTCTCCAAGACCTTCACCACCCTCGAGACGATGACCAACGCCGAGACGGCGCTGGCCTGGCTGGCGGCGGCCGGCGGTTCGCGAGACCAGTGCATCGCCATCACCGCCCGGCCCGACCGAGCGCGGGCCTGGGGCGCGGGCGAGGTGCTCGAGTTCGCCGACAGCCTGGGCGGGCGCTATTCCCTGTGGTCGGCCGTGGGCCTGCCGCTGGCGCTGCGCTGCGGCCCTGAGGCGCTGGCTCAATTGCGCGCCGGTGCCGCCGCCATGGACGCGCATTTTCGGGAGCGCCCGCTGTTCCGCAACCTGCCGGTGCTGGCGGCGCTCGCTGATGTGTGGGCGGCCCACGGCCAGGGCCAGCAGAGCCGCGCCGTGTTCTGTTACGACGAGCGGCTGCGCCTGCTGCCCGCCTATCTGCAGCAGCTGGAGATGGAATCGAACGGCAAGCGGGTGACGCGCGACGGCGCACCGGTGGCGGGGCCAACCGCGTCGATTACCTGGGGCGGCACCGGCACCGATGCCCAGCACGCGGTGTTCCAGCTGCTGCACCAGGGCACCGTGGTGGGGCCGGTGGAGTTCGTGGCGGTGACGCAGCCGGGCCATCAGTTGCCGTCCAGCCATCACCGGCAATTGCTGGCCAGCTGCCTGGCGCAGGGGGCGGCGCTGCTGAAGGGGCGCACATTCGCCGAAGCGCAGGCCGTATCGGGCGGCGACGATGCCCTGGCGCGCGCCAAGACCTTCCCCGGCAATCGGCCCTCATCGACCCTGCTGCTGGACCGTCTGGACGCCGAAACGCTGGGTGCGCTGATCGCCTTCTACGAACATCGCACCTTCACCGCCGCCGTGCTGCTGGGCATCAACCCGTTCGATCAATGGGGCGTGGAACTGGGCAAGGAGCTGGCCAATGCCATGCTGGCCGGGACAGACCTCGGCCTTGATCCATCGACGGCCGATTTGATGGCGCGCGCCGGCCTCTGAGGCGTTCAGGGCCTAATAGACGCTGCGCACATCGGGTTCCCGCGCCCAGACCCGCCCCGCGGCGGCGGCGTCGACAAAGCCGGCAACATTGGCATCAAGGTCGCACACGCCTTCATCCTCGGCGACGCCAGCCGCTTCCAGCAACGGCATTGCATCGGTCGTGGCGCCGATGACCTTCAGATGCGCAAAGGCATCGTGCACGAAGGCGACAGCAGCGGATTCGCCCAGCAGCGCATGGGCACCGCGTTCCGACGTGATGATTGCCACCGCGTCGAACAGCACCGACGGCCCGCCGGCCAACTGGTGATCGGCCTTCAACTGGCTGCCATCATCAAGCGTGACGCCGCCGATGGTGGGGCAGATGATTTGCACGCGCGCGCCCGCCCCCGTCACGACCTTCAGCATGGCGGTCACCACGGCAGCGCTGGCACCATCGGTGACCAGTGCGCCCACCCGGCGCCCGGCAAACGGCGGCGCACCGCGCGCCAGCATGCTCAGGCTGGGGGCCGGCGCCAGATCCGGGCGCGGCGGCGTGGCGGGCGTGGCGGGCGTGATGGCGGTGCCGTGCCCAAGGCCGGCT
>NZ_WMHO01000187.1 GCF_010994245.1 Sandarakinorhabdus rubra | reverse complement strand
GCGGCCGGCATCGGCACCCTGAAGGCCCGCAGCATCGCGCCGGTCGCCGGCCGTTTCCCGATGCCGCGCCCAATTGCCATCGAAGACGCCGAGGGCTGCCCCGCCTTCGCCGGCCGCGTGGTGCGCGGTGTGACCAACGGCCCGTCGCCAGACTGGCTGCAGCGCCGCCTGCGCGCCGTGGGGCTGCGGCCGATCTCGGCGCTCGTGGACATCACCAATTTCCTTTCCATCGACAGCGGGCGGCCGCTGCACGTCTATGATGTGGCCAAGCTGAGCGGCGGGCTGACGGCGCGGCGGGCGCGGGCTGGCGAGAGCGTGCTGGCCTTGAACGGCAAGACCTATTCGCTCGACGAGACGATGACGGTCATCGCCGACGATGCAGAGGTCCACGACATCGGCGGCATCATGGGTGGCGAGCACAGCGGCTGTTCCGAGGCCACCACCGAAGTGCTGATCGAAGCCGCCTATTTCACGCCGGAACGCATCGGAACCACCGGCCGCGCGCTTGGTATCAACAGCGATGCCCGCGCCCGCTTCGAGCGCGGCGTCGATCCGCTGTTCGTCGTGCCCGGCCTCGAACTGGCCACGCAGATGGTTCTCGATCTGTGCGGCGGCGAAGCGTCGGAGATGGTCGTCGCCGGGCAGATTCCCGATACGAGCCGCTCCATCTTCTATCGCCCGTCGCGGGTGCTGGGGCTCGCCGGGCTGGACGTGGCCGAAGACGAGCAGGCCGCCATTCTCACCCGCCTCGGCTTCGGTGTGACCACGGGCGACGTGTGGCAGGTTTCCGTCCCGTCATGGCGGCGCGATGTCGATGGCGAGGCCGATCTGGTGGAGGAGGTCGTGCGCATCCACGGTCTCGACCGCGTGCCGGCCACGCCGTTGCCGCGCGCCGAAGGCGTGGCCGCGCCCACCGCCACGCCCTTGCAGCGCAGCCAGCGCCGCCTGCGCCGCGTGCTGGCCAGCCGCGGCCTTGATGAAGCCATCACCTGGAGCTTCCTGCCGCCGGCCGACGCCGAAGCCTTTGGCGGCGCCGCCTTCAGCCTTGCCAACCCGATTTCCGCCGACATGGCCGCCATGCGCCCCAGCCTGCTGCCCGGGCTGTTGTCTGCCGCCGCCCGCAACATGGACCGGGGCAACGCCTCGGTGCGCCTGTTCGAGCTGGGCCAGCGCTATCTCGCCGATGCCGAACGCCCCACTGCCGCCATCCTGATGGCCGGCGAAGCCAAGGGCCGCGACTGGCGCAGCGGGCCAGCCGCAAAGCCCGACGCCTATGACGCCAAGGCCGAAGCCCTGGCGGCCCTTGCCGCATTGGGCGCCCCGGTGCAGCGCCTGGCCGTGGCCGCCCCTGCTGACGGTTGGTGGCATCCCGGCCGCGCCGGCCGGCTGGTGCTGGGCAAGGCGGTGCTCGCCGATTTCGGCATCGTCCACCCGCGCGTCTCCGCCCAGTTCGACGTGAAAGGCGCTGTGGCGGCGGTGGAGCTCTATCTCGACGCGTTGCCGCCGAAGAGCCGCAAGCGCGAGGCCTGGGCGCCATCGGCCCTGCTGCCGCTCAGTCGCGATTTCGCCTTCGTGGTGGACGAAACGCTACCCGCAGACAGCCTGATCCGCGCGGTTGCCGGCGCCGACAAGGCGCTGATCACCGCGGTGAACCTGTTCGACCGCTACAGCGGCCCCGGCGTGCCTGACGGCAAGATCAGCCTGGCCTTGGCGGTGACGCTGCAGCCCACCACGGCCACCCTCACCGAAGCCGAGATCGAGGCGGTGTCGGCCAGGGTGGTCGCAGCGGCGGCCAGGCTGGGCGCCACCCTCAGGGGGTAGACAGCGCGGGCTTTGCACTGGCCCGGCGCTTCCCTTATGGTGGCGCGGAGCGGGCACATCGGCCCCGCATTGCCACTTCGGAGCCAATGGCCCCCTTCCCCTGGATGGACGCCGCGATCATCGCGGGGCTGATCCTCTTGAACGGCTTTTTCGCCATGTCGGAACTCGCCATCGTCTCGGCGCGCCGCCCGCGCCTCAGGGGGCTGGCGGCGCAGGGCTCGGTGGGCGCGCAGACGGCGATCACCCTTGCCGAGGATTCGGGCCGCTTCCTGTCGGGCGTGCAGATCGGCATTACGCTGGTGGGCATCATCAACGGCGCCTATTCCGGCGCCACGCTGGCGGAACCGGTGGGCCAGCGCATCGCGGCGCTGACCGGCCTGCCGGCCACGGCCGCCGAGGAGGTGGGATTTGCGGTGGTGATCGCGCTGACCACCTATCTGTCGCTGATCATCGGCGAACTGGTGCCCAAGCAGTTCGCGCTGCGCTCGCCCGAGGCCATCGCCGTGAAGGTGGCGCCGGTCATGGTGCTGTTCGCGCGGCTCACCACGCCGTTCGTGTGGGCGCTCGACCGGTCCAGCCACATCGTCTTCAACCTGCTGGGCCAGAGCCGCGATGCCGACCAGACGGTGACCGAGGAAGAGTTGCGCTCGATCGTGGCCGAGGCGACCACCGCCGGGGTGATCGAGGCCGAGGAAAGCCAGATGATCTCCGGCATCATGCGGCTGGCGGACCGGCGGGTGCGCGGCGTGATGACCCCGCGCCGCGAGATCGACTGGATCGACGCCGATGCCGACGAGGCCAGCGTGCGCGCGCAACTGGCCACCACACCGCACAGCCGCCTGCTGGTGGCGCGCGGCGGGGTTGATGACATCATCGGCGTGCTGCAGGCGCGCGACGTTGTGCAGGCGCTGATCGAGGGGCGACCGCTCGATCTTGCCGCGCTGGCCCGACCCGCCCCGATTCTGCCCGACGTGATCGACGCGGTCGATGCCCTCAATGCGCTGAGGGATGCCGAGATCCCGATGGCGCTGGTGCACGATGAATATGGCCATTTCGAAGGCATCGTGACTCCGGCCGACCTGCTCTCGGCGATTGCCGGGGCGTTCCGCAGCGACATCGATCTGGGCAGCGACCCGATGGCGGTGGAGCGCGACGATGGCAGCTGGCTGATCTCGGGCGCCATGCCGGTCGATGAACTGGCCGACCGGCTGGGCCTGCCGCTGCCCGAGGAGCGTGATTATGAAACTGCCGCCGGGCTGGCGCTGGAACAGCTGAAGCATCTGCCGGCCACCGGCGAACGCTTCCGGGTGGGGGCCTGGCAGTTCGAGATCATCGACCTTGATGGCCGCAAGATCGACAAGCTGCTGGCCAGCCGGGTGGGCCAGATCAGTCTGCCGACGTAAACCTCACTCATGGTCCGGCGGCATGCCGTCCATGGCCAGGGCATAGATGAAGGCCGGCACATTGCCGGCAGGCGTGCTGACCATCACCAGCGTGCGGCAATAGCCAGGCCCTTCGAATTCATCGAGCCGCGCCCAGTGGGCCGGCAGATCGCCCGAGTGGAACAAGTGCACCGGCACATTGGCGCCATCGTCGTCCAGCAGCAGACCCGGACTGCCCAGGGCCGCGCCCCAGCCTTGCGGCAGCAGCAGGCCGCGCACCCAGCCATGGCTCCATACCCCGGCCAGCCCGGCCAGTTCATGATGGTTGGCGCGCCCCGGCGCCAGCGTGCCATAAACGGCCAGCACAGTCGTCGCTTGGCTCATCCCTGGCTCTTTTCGGTGCCGGCATAGGGTGGCGCTGAGGGCGCCGGCGCGTCGAGCGCCACCCACAGTGCCAGCACGAAGGCGACAGCAACGCAGGTCACCATCCCGGCCAATGCCGGCCGGCGCGGGCCGGCAGGCAGCAGCGGCGCCAGCAGCGACAGCACCGGGATCAACAGCGGAGTGACCAGATAGGGCTGGGGTGCGCCGACGCCGAGGAAGGCGAAATGCGCGAGTTCGGCGGTGAGCGCCAGGCCGGGAATGGCCAGCAGCGCGGCCGGAAGGAACCGGGCCGGGCCAGACAGTCGGGCAGCCAGCGCTCCGCCCAATGCCACAGCCAGTGCCGCCAGCAGGGCCGGCCAAGCGAACACCGGCCCGGCGCCCGGCAGCCCGATCTGCACGGCGAACGCGGCCAGGAGGCACAGACACGGCCAAGCCAGTGCGCGATCCCACGGCGTTCCGGCCGGCGCCGAGGCCGCGAACAGCAGTGCTGCAAGTGCCGCCAGGCCCGCCACCCCCTCCAGCCGGGGCAGCGCCGCCAGCCGGTCATAATATTCGGCGCCGACGCTGCCGGAGACAAGGTTGAGGCCGAACATCAGCAGCCCGGCGATGACAAGGGTGAGCAGCGCCTGGCCGAGCGCCAGCGCCGACCCGCCGAAGCTCCAGTCCGCCCGGCGCCACCAGGCCGCCAGCGCCAGCAGCGCCGCGGCGGCCGCCAGAACGCCCCAGCCGGCAGCGGGCGGATAGACGATGAGGCCAAGGCCCGGCGCAACGGCGAACACAGCGTTGGGTGCCGGGCCGGGTAGGGCAGCGCCCGTCACCAGCGCGCGGGTGATGCCCAGCACGCTGTCGCCCAGATGCTGCAATGCGCCCGCGTCCAGCCGGTCGGGCGTGGCGAGCGGGCTGTGATAGCCCCAGGCCCCGCCGATGAAGGCGAAGTTGAGACCGGCCAGCCCGCGCGCCAGCACCGGCGTGAAATCGGTGTCGTTGGGCAGCTCCTCATAGACGGTGACGGCGACGCTGCTGGCCGCGGCCGTGGGCGACGTACGGGCCAGCAGGCGCACCAGCGCGCCATTGTCCGGCCCGGTCTGGAACATCATTGTGCGCCCGCCGGCGCCGCGCGCTTCGAGGTTGATGACGACGCCCAGCCGGCCAGCGATGGGGTCCGCATCGTCGGCAAAGATGGCGCGGGCGCCAACCAGCCCCAGCTCCTCGGCATCGGTGAGGATCAGCACCAGGTCGCGGGCCTGCGCGGCCTGTGGGATGGCACGGGCAATCTCCAGCGCGGCAGCGACTCCGGCGGCATCGTCGGCCGCCCCAGGCGAGGCCCACACCGAATCATGGTGCGCCATCAGCGCGATGGCCGGGGCCGCCGGATCGGCGCCCGGTCGCACGGCAACAAGGCTGATCGCCGGGCGGGATGGATCGCCGCCCCATCTGGCGAGCCGCTGCGCCGGGCGGCCGGCG
>NZ_WMHO01000186.1 GCF_010994245.1 Sandarakinorhabdus rubra | reverse complement strand
GACCGTTCGGGCGGCGGCGGCAGCGCCTATGCAGTTGGCGGCATCGCGGTCGACGTGACGGCAAGGAGCGTGGACGAGGCCCGCCGCACCGCCTGGCGCGCGGCCGAACGTCGGGCCTGGCCGCAGCTCTGGGCCCGGTTGACCGGCCGTGCCGAGGCCGATGCACCCCGTCTTTCGGACGCGCAGATCGATGCCATGGTGGCCGGCATCGAAAGCCAGGGCGAGCGGTTTTCGGCCAACCGCTATATCGCGCGGCTGGGCGTGGTGTTCGATCGCAGCCGCACCGCCGAACGGCTCGGGGGCAGCCTTGCTTTGCTACAATCGCCGCCCATGCTGCTGCTGCCGCTGCTGGTGGATGGCGGGGCCACCACGCTCACCCAGGCGCCGACGGCCTGGCGCGACGCCTGGGCGCGCTACAGAGGCAATGTCACGCCGATCGATTATGTGCTGCCGGCCGGCACGCCGGGCGACAATCTGTGGCTCAACGGCTGGCAGGCCCGCCGTCGCGATCACGAAGGCTGGCGCACCATCATGGCGCGGTTTGACACGGTGGACGTGCTGGTGGCCGAGGTGCAGTTGACCCGCCGCTTCCCCGGCGGCCCGATCCGCGGCCTGTTCATCGTCCGCCACGGGCCGGATGGCACCGAACTGGGGCGGTTCGCGCTCTCCGTTCGCAGCGAGGACGCGCTGCCCGGCCTGATGGACGAAGGGGTCAGGCGCAGCGATGCGCTCTATGCCGGCGCGCTGCGCGCCGGTCTGCTGCGCGCCGAGCCGGATCTGGCGGTCGACCTGGCCCCGCTTGCCGAAGACGTGACGCTGATCGGCGCGGCGCCGGAGCCGGAGGCCACCGATCTGCCCGCAGCCCCGCCGGCCGGCAGCCCCGCCCGCCCGTTGCCTGCCGACCCCCTGCAATGACAGCCCCGCCCGAGCCGGCGCTGCCGCTGGTCTGGCCCGAAACACTGGACCCGGAACGGCTGGCCATCTCGGCGGCCAATCGCGACGCGGCGGCCTGGCTGGCTGCACCAGCCCTGTGGCCGGTGCCGGTGACGCTGCTGGTCGGCGCGCCGGGCAGCGGCAAGTCCCACCTCGCGGCCTGGTTTGCCGCCCACCACGAGGCGCTGGTGATCGAGGCGGCAGACAGCGCCGACCCGGAAGGCCTGTTCCACGCCTGGAATGCAGCCACGCGGGCACGGCCATTGCTGCTCACCAGCGCGTTGCTGCCACGCGACTGGAGCCACGGCCTGCCTGATCTGGCCAGCCGGCTGGCCGCGACACCACTGGTGCGGCTGGGCGATCCCGATGACGAGCTGCTGGCCGCGGTGATCGCCAAGCTGTTCGCCGAGCGCGGCATCAGGGTGGGGGATGATCTGGTGAACTGGCTGGTGCTGCGCATCGAGCGCAGCCTGGCGGCGGCACGCAGCGTGGTGGCGGCGCTGGATGCCGCGGCGCTGGCGCGGCGGCGGGCGGTGACCATCCCGCTCGCACGCGAGGTGATCGACGGCCAGTTCAGTCTCTTCTGAACTTATCTTCGCGGCGCTGCGCTCAGGGCTTAAGCCCGGCGCCGCGATCGGCTAGAGAAGGGTGATGGACATCCAGGTAATGCCCCAGCTGCCGCCGGCGGAACGCTATTTCAACCGCGAGCTGTCGTGGCTGTCGTTCAACGAGCGGGTGCTGGCCGAGGCCATGAACCGCGCCCACCCGTTGCTCGAACGGCTGCGCTTCCTGTCGATTTCCGGCAACAATCTCGACGAGTTCTTCATGGTCCGGGTCGCCGGACTGCGCGGCCAGGTGCGCGCCAACATCGAAACGCTGAGCCCGGAGGGCATGACCCCGGCCCAGCAGCTGATCGCAATTGCGGCCCGCGCTGATGCGCTGATGGAGGAACAGCAGCGCGTCTGGGCGTTGCTGGTGAAGGAACTGGCCCGCGCCGACGTTCATGTCGTGACCGCCGAGAAGCTGACCAAGGCCGAGCGCCAGTGGCTGGAAGCGCATTTCCTTGACCAGATCTTCCCGGTCTTGACCCCGCAGGCGATCGACCCGGCGCACCCGTTCCCCTTCATTCCCAACAAGGGCTTCTCGCTGATCCTGGAACTGCGGCGCCAGTCCGATGACGAGCTGCTGCGCGCGCTGCTGATGCTGCCGGCGATGCTGCCGCGCTTCATCCGCCTGCCGGGTGGCACGGCCCGCCACGCGCGCTGGATCAGCCTGGAGAACACCATCCGCGCCTTCTTCGGGCAGTTGTTCCCCGGCTATGATCTCGTTGGCGGCGGCGCCTTCCGGGTGATCCGCGATTCCGACATCGAGGTTGAGGAAGAAGCCGAGGACCTGGTGCGCTTCTATCAGACCGCGCTGAAGCGCCGGCGGCGCGGCGAGGTGATCCACCTCGCCATGGAGGAATCCGCCCCGCCCGGCCTGCTCAGCCTGGTCAAGGGCCAGCTGGGCGTGGACGATCGCGACACCATCCTGGTGGAGGGCGTGCTGGGCATCAACGATCTTGCCCTGCTGGTCGAGGAGGACCGCCCCGACCTGAAGTTCGATCCGCACACGCCGCGCTTTCCCGAGCGTATCCGCGAACATGGCGGAGACTGTTTTGCCGCCATCCGCGCCAAGGACCTGGTGGTCCACCACCCCTATGAGAGCTTTGAAGTGGTGCTGGCCTTCCTGCGCCAGGCCGCGGCCGATCCGGACGTGATCGCCATCAAGCAGACGCTGTATCGCGCTGGCAAGAACAGTCCCATCGTGCGCGCGCTGATCGACGCCGCCGAGGCCGGCAAGTCGGTGACGGCGGTGGTGGAGCTGAAGGCGCGCTTTGACGAGGAACAGAATATCCGCTGGGCCAGCGAGTTGGAACGCGCCGGCGTGCAGGTGGTCTATGGGTTCGTCGAATGGAAGACCCATGCCAAGCTGTCGATGGTGGTGCGCCGCGAGGGCGCGGGCATCCGCACCTATGTGCATTTCGGGACCGGCAATTATCACCCGATCACCGCACGCATCTATACCGATCTGTCGTTCTTTACCGCCGATCCGCTGCTGGCGCGCGATGCCGCACAGGTGATGAACTACATCACCGGCTACGTGCAGCCGACCCGGCTGGAGAAGATCGCCATGGCGCCGCTGGCCATGCGCGATCGGCTCTATGCCCTGATCGATGCCGAGATTGCCCACGCGAAGAAGGGCCGCCCGGCCGCCATCTGGGTAAAGCTGAACAGCCTTGTCGATACCGGCATCATCGAGAAGCTCTATGAAGCCAGCGCCGCGGGGGTGGAGATTGATCTGATCGTGCGCGGCATCTGCTGCCTGCGCCCCGGCGTGCCCGGCCTGTCGGAGAATATCCGGGTGAAGTCGATCATCGGCCGCTTCCTCGAACACAGCCGCATCTGCGTGTTCGGCGGCGGCCATGAACTGCCCAGCCGCCATGCCCGCGTGTTCATCAGTTCGGCCGACTGGATGCCGCGCAACCTCGATCGCCGGGTGGAGATCATGGTGCCGGTGGAGAACCCCACCGTCCATGCCCAGGTGATGGACCAGGTGGTGGTCGCGAACCTCAAGGACAACCAGCAAAGCTGGGCAATGAATGCCGATGGCCATTATGCCCGCCTGGCGCCGGGCCGCGATGCACCGTTCAACCTGCACCGCTATTTCATGACCAACCCCTCGCTGTCCGGGCGCGGCCAGATGAAGGATGCTGATGTCGTGCCGGTGCTGATGCTGCCCGACGAACATGACGAATTGACCGAGGACAGCGATGCCGCCGGGCTTGCCTGAACCCATGATCAGCCTGGCGCGCCGGGTCGGCCTGTCGCCAACGCCGGGACCGGCGACAGACGATCGCTGCGCCATCATCGACATCGGCAGCAACAGCATCCGCCTGGTGGTCTATCAGGGCCGCAGCCGGGTGCCGGCCACCATGTTCAACGAAAAGGTGATGGCGGGGCTGGGCCGCGGTCTGACTGAGCGCGGCCGCATGGCCGACGGCGCGATCGAGGTAGCGGTGGCCGGGTTGAAGCGCTTTGCCGCGCTGGTGAAGGCGATGGGCATTGCCCAGGTGCGCACCGTGGCTACCGCGGCCGTACGTGAGGCCCAGAACGGCCCGGCCTTCATCGACCGGGTGCTGGCCGAATGCGGCCTCGCCATCGAAGTGATCGACGGTGAGGCCGAAGCCCGCGCCGCCGCGCTGGGGCTGGTGTCCGGCATTCCCGATGCCGATGGCGTGGTGGGCGATCTGGGCGGCGGCAGCCTCGAACTGGTGCGGGTGAAGGATGGCCAGATCGGCAGCCGCACGTCGCTGCCGATCGGCGCGCTGCGGCTCGATGCGGTGCGCAAGCGCGACCGCCGGGCGCTGGCGCCGTTCATCCGCAAGGCGCTCGACACGGTGGACTGGGCGCACGAAGGGCGCGGCCGGCCTTTCTACATGGTGGGCGGATCATGGCGGGCACTGGCCCAGATCCACATCTGGATGAGCCAGCATCCGCTGCCCATCGTCCATCAGTATGAAATGCCGTCCGGCGCGCCTGAAACCCTGTTCCGCAGCCTCGTTCACAGTGACCTGGCGACCTTGAAGCAGGTGCCGCACCTGTCCACCGCACGTCTGCCGACGCTGCCGGGCGCGGCGATGCTGCTGGCTGCCGTGGTCAAGAAGCTGGGCTCGTCACGGGTCATCGCCTCGGGCTTCGGCCTGCGCGAAGGGCTGCTCTATGCCGATCTGCCGGCCGAGGAACAGGCGCTCGATCCGCTGATCACTGCTGCCCGCCAGGAAGGCGCGCGCCAGGGCCGCTTTGCCGAGCATGGCGACATGCTGTTCGCGTGGATGGACCCGCTGTTTTCCGACGAACCGGAGCCCGTGCGCCGGCTGCGGCTGGCAGCCTGCCTGTTGTCCGACATCGCGTGGCGCGCCCACCCGGATTTCCGCGCCGAACGCGGGGTGGACGTGGCGCTGCACGGCAATTGGGTGGCCGTGACGGCGGCCGAACGGGCCGCACTGGCGGCCGCCCTGCATCATTGCTTTGGCGGCAGCCCGGATGCGCCGGTGATGGCGATGCTGCAACGGCTGGCGCCGCCCGCGCTGCTGTTCCACGCCCGCGCCTGGGGGCTGGCGCTGCGGCTGGGCCAGCGGTTGACCGGCGGCACCGCTGCCGCGCTGGCGGCCAGCCGGCTGGAGCGCGATGGCACGGCATTGGTGCTGCGG
>NZ_WMHO01000185.1 GCF_010994245.1 Sandarakinorhabdus rubra | reverse complement strand
CGGCCGGCGGGGCGGCGCGCGCACCGGCGCGCCGAACCCGTTCGACGTCAGCCGCGGCTTTGCCGCGGCGCCCCTCCCCATAAAATGAATGGGCAAACCCCGCCCCTGCCCTACACTCCCCCCAAAGGAGCCACTCCCATGACCACGTCCCGCGAAATCCGCCTCGCCTCCCGCCCCGTCGGCCTGCCCCGCGCGACCGACTTCGCACTGGCCAGCCGCGAGCTTGCCGCCCCCGGCCCCGGCGAGGTGCTCGTCCGCAACACGTGGATGAGCGTTGATCCCTACATGCGTGGCCGCATGTATGACCGGCCCTCCTATGTGCCGCCGTTCGCGCTCGGTGAGCCTCTGCAGGGCGGCGCCATCGGCGTGGTGGAGGAAAGCCACAGCGACGCGCTGAAGCCGGGCGACATCGTGTCCTCCATGTTCGGCTGGCGCGAGGCGTTCGTGGCTCCGGCCGCCGCGCTGGAGAAGCTCGAGGTGCCGGCGGGCGTGCCGATGGAGGCGTTCCTCGGCGTGCTCGGCATGCCCGGCCTCACCGCCTGGGCCGGCCTGACGCAGATCGGCAAGCCCAAGCCGGGGGACACGGTGTTCGTGAGTGGCGCCGCCGGCGCGGTCGGCAGCATCGTGGCCCAGGTGGCGAAGCTGAAGGGCTGCACCGTGGTGGCCAGCGCCGGCAGCGACGACAAGTGCGCCTGGCTCAAGGGCCTCGGCATCGATCATGTCATCAACTATCGCACCTGCGGCAACCTGCTGGCCGCGGTGCAGGCCGCTGCGCCGAAGGGCATCGACATCTATTTCGACAATGTCGGTGGCGAGCATCTGGAAGTCGCCATCGAGGTGGCGCGGCCGTTCGCCCGGCTGATCGAATGCGGGATGATCGCCAGCTACAACGACACCGATCCGACGCCCGGCCCGCGCAACATCATCCAGGTGGTCGGCAAGTCGCTGACCATGCGCGGCTTCATCGTCATCGAGTTCCAGGGCCTGCGCGGCGAGTTCATCGCCGAGGTGGGCGGCTGGATCAGGGACGGCAAGCTCACCTGGCAGGAAACCGTGCTGGAAGGGATCGACCAGGCGCCGGCGGCCTTCATCGGCCTGTTCGAGGGCCGCAACACCGGCAAGATGCTGGTGAAGCTCTAGAGCGGCTTTCGCGCGTTGAGCGCCAGCGCCAGCGTACCTTCATCAAGATAGTCGAGCTCGCCGCCCATCGGCAGGCCCTGCGCCAGCTGGCTGACCCTGACGCCGGTGGGGGCGAGCGCGTCTGCCACATAATGCATGGTCGCCTGCCCTTCCATGGTGGCCGACAGGGCCAGCACCACCTCCTTCACCACCCCGTCACTGGCGCGCGCCACCAGCGCCGGGATGGCCAGATCATCCGGCCCGATGCCATCCAGCGCCGACAGCCGCCCGCCCAGCACGTGGAAGCGGCCCGAGAACAGGTGGCGGCCGTCGAGCGCCCACAGATCGGCCACATCGGCCACCACGCACAATAGAGTGGGATCGCGGCGCGGATCGCGGCAGATGGCGCACGGGTCACTGGTCTCGACATTGCCGCAGGTGCCGCACACCATGAGCCGCGCTGCCACTGTCTGCAGGGCGGCGAGCAGGGGTTCCAGCGCGGTTTCGCGCTTCCGGATCAGGTGTAGCACCGCACGCCGCGCCGAGCGCGGCCCGAGCCCCGGCAAGCGCGACAGCGCACGGGTGAGGGCGTCGATCTCCGGGGAGGCCATGGCCCCTTATGGTGACAGATTTTTACCCGCGCAACCTGTGCGCGCCTTGACACGAATGTTGGGTGGCAAGGCTTTGCGCGCTGCAGCATATCGGCTAGATCGATGCGACAACTTGTCAAAACACGCACAGGAGAAACGCCGTGACCGCCACCGGCCAGGACAGTCTGCACAGCCGCCGCACGCTGGACGTGAACGGCCGCAGCTATGCCTATTACAGCCTGGAGGCGGCCGCGGCACAGCTGGGCGACGTATCGCGCCTGCCCTATTCCATGAAGGTGCTGCTGGAAAATCTGCTGCGCTTTGAAGATGGCAGCACGGTCACTGTGGCCGATATCCAGGCGCTGGTGGACTGGCAGCAGACCCGCACCTCCACACACGAGATCAACTATCGCCCGGCGCGTGTGCTGATGCAGGATTTCACCGGCGTGCCCTGCGTTGTCGATCTGGCGGCGATGCGCGATGCCATCACCCGGCTGGGCGGCGATCCGATGAAGATCAACCCGCTGGTGCCGGTTGATCTGGTCATCGATCACAGCGTGATGGTCGATGAATTCGGCAATGCCCACGCCTTTGAAGACAATATGGCGCTGGAATATGCCCGCAACCTCGAACGCTATGAGTTCCTGCGCTGGGGCGCGCAGTCGCTCCGGAATTTCCGCGTCGTGCCGCCCGGCACCGGCATCTGCCACCAGGTGAACCTGGAATATCTCGCCAAGACCGTGTGGAGCAGCGAGGACGCGTCGGGGGCCACCGTCGCCTATCCCGACACCTGCGTGGGCACCGACAGCCACACCACCATGATCAACGGCCTCGGCGTGCTGGGCTGGGGCGTCGGCGGGATCGAGGCGGAGGCCGCGATGCTGGGCCAGCCGGTCTCCATGCTGATCCCCGAAGTTGTCGGCTTCAAGCTGACCGGCACGCTGGCCGAAGGCGTCACCGCCACAGATCTGGTGCTCACTGCCACCCAGATGCTGCGCAAGAAGGGCGTGGTGGGGCGCTTTGTCGAATATTTCGGCCCCGGCCTCGATGCGCTGACGCTGGCGGACCGCGCCACGCTGGCCAACATGGCGCCGGAATATGGCGCCACCTGCGGTTTCTTCCCCGTGGATGCCAAGACCATCGATTATCTGAAGCTGTCGGGCCGCGATGCCGACACGGTGGCGCTGGTCGAGGCCTATGCCAAGGCGCAGGGCCTGTGGCGCACCGCCGAGACGCCCGATCCGGTGTTCACCGACGTGCTGGAGCTTGATCTGGCGAGCGTCATGCCCAGCCTCGCAGGGCCCCGTCGCCCGCAGGACAAGGTGCTGCTGGGCGATGCCAAGTCCGCCTTCGAGGCCGAGCTGGCCGGCGGCTATGGCAAGGCCGAAAAGATGGCGCAGCGGGTCCCGGTGGCCGGTGCCAATTACGACATCGGGCACGGCGACGTGGTGATCGCCGCCATCACCAGCTGCACCAACACGTCGAACCCCAGCGTGCTGGTCGCCGCTGGCCTCGTTGCCCGCAAGGCGCGCGCGCTGGGCCTCAAGAACCAGCCCTGGGTGAAGACCAGCTTTGCCCCCGGATCGAAGGTGGTGACCGACTATTTCGAAAAGTCGGGCCTGGCCGAAGACATGGACGCGCTGGGTTTCAACCTCGTCGGCTATGGCTGCACTACCTGCATCGGCAACAGCGGCCCATTGCCGGAGCCGATTTCGCAGGCAATCAACGGCAGCGACATCGTTGCCGCCTCCGTATTGTCGGGCAACCGCAACTTCGAAGGCCGCGTGAGCCCCGATGTGAAGGCCAATTACCTGGCCTCACCGCCGCTGGTCGTCGCCTATGCGCTGGCGGGCTCGATGCGCAAGGACCTGACCCGCGAACCGGTGGGCCAGGGCACCAACGGCCCCGTCTATCTGAAGGACATCTGGCCGACCAACGAAGAGGTGGCGAGCATGGTGCTGGCCAACGTGACGCCGCAGATGTTCGCGGCGCGCTATGCCAACGTGTTCGACGGCGATGAACGCTGGCAGGCGGTGCAGGTGGAAGGCGGCGCCACCTATCGCTGGAACCCCAGCAGCACCTATGTGCAGAACCCGCCCTATTTCGACGGCATGACGATGACGCCGGCCCCCGTGGCCGACATCGTGGCGGCGCGCGCGCTGGCGGTGTTCGGCGATTCGATCACCACCGATCACATCAGCCCGGCCGGCAGCATCAAGGAGACGAGCCCCGCTGGCCGTTACCTAACCGAACGGCAGGTGACCCGGGCCGAGTTCAATAGCTATGGCGCGCGGCGCGGCAATCACGAGGTGATGATGCGCGGCACCTTCGCCAACATCCGCATCCGGAACGCGATGGTGCCGGGCGTGGAGGGCGGCGTGACCCGCCACGTGCCAACGGGCGAGCAGATGGCCATCTATGATGCCGCGATGGCCTACAAGGCGGACGGCACGCCGCTGGTTGTCATCGCCGGCAAGGAATATGGCACCGGCTCCAGCCGCGACTGGGCGGCCAAGGGCACCACGCTGCTGGGCGTGCGCGCCGTGGTGGCCGAAAGCTTCGAGCGCATCCACCGTTCCAACCTGGTTGGCATGGGCGTGCTGCCGCTGGAGTTCGCCCCCGGCACCGACCGGGCCACCGTGGGTCTGACCGGCGATGAACTGTTTGACATCAGCGGTGTCGCCGCGCTGAAGCCGCGCCAGATGCTGAGCGTGCGCTTCACCCGCGCCGACGGCTCGACCGGCAGCTTCGAGGCCCTGTGCCGTATCGATACCGAGCAGGAGCTGGCCTATTATCACGCCGGCGGCATCCTGCCCTACGTGCTGCGGAATCTGGCGGCCTGATGAGCAGCCTTGCCCTCGCCATCGAGGCGGCGGGCTGGGCCGGGGCGCTGATGGTGCTGGTCGCCTACGGGCTGGCCAGCGCCGGCCGGCTTGAGCCCCGCACGCCGCTGTTCCAATGGCTCAACTTTGGCGGCGCCGCTGGCTTCGTCGTCAATTCGGGCTGGCACGGCGCCATCCCTTCGATGGTGCTAAACATCATCTGGTGCGCGATTGCGCTGTTCACGCTCTACCAGATGCGGCGGGCCTAGGCGCGTTCGAACAGGCTGGACGTGATGGTGCCCCATTGCACCATCGGCCAGCCGCGCGTGGCGGCGATGGCAGCGAGCTTGGCCGACGGATTGGCGCAGCGCACCGTGCCGCCGCGTTCGAGGGCCAGTTCGAAGCAGGGCAAATCGCTGTGATGGTCGCTGGTGAAATGCATCACCGCGCTGTCCAGCCCCTGCGCTGCCAGCCAGGCCGCCAGCGCCGCCCGCTTGGCCGGCCCATAGCAGTTCGCGCCATCGAGCCGACTTGTCAGAAAGCCGCCATCCCGCACCGCCTCGGTGGCCACCACATCGGCCACGCCCAGTCGCGCGGCGATGGCGCGCACATAGAAGCCGTGGCTGGCCGAGGCGATCACCAGCCGCCGCCCCGCCGCCGCATCGGCGGCCAGCGCGG
>NZ_WMHO01000184.1 GCF_010994245.1 Sandarakinorhabdus rubra | reverse complement strand
CTGGGAGGCTGCGGCCGCCGATGGCGCCGACACGCCGGCCGGGCAGGCTGCCAGCGCCGCGCTGGGGCGGCTTGGCCCCACATTGCCGGACAATGCAGTGGCGGAAAAACCACTGACGCCAACGCCGCCGCCTGCTATTCCTCGCTGATGGCCCGCTCCGATTTCCGCTTCGCCTGGACCGCCCGCGCCCGCTATGCCGAGGTCGATGCCCAGGCCGTCGTGTTCAACAGCCGCTACCTCGAATATTTCGACATCGGCATCACCGAATATTTCCGCACCGTCGGCCTTTATCCCGAACCAAATCTGAAGGGCGCGCCGGAACTGCACGTGGTCAAGGCCGAGGTCGTCTATCACGCGCCGGTGCTGCTCGACGAACAGATCGCCATATGCGTGCGCTGCGAGAAAGTGGGACGCACCTCGCTTACCTTCGCCTTCGAGGTGCACGGCATGATCGAGGGCGGGGCAGGCGAGGATCTGCGCGCCAGCGGCAGCGAGGTGCAGGTGCACGTCGATGAGCCGCGCGGCCGGCCGACGCCGGTGCCCGACACGCTTGTGGCGCTGTTCGAGGCCTTCGAAGGACGCAGTTTGCGATGAAATACCTGCACACCATGATCCGCGTTTCGGACGTGGCCGAAACCCTGCGCTTCTTCGAACTGCTCGGCCTCAAGGAACTGCGCCGGTACGACAATGAGGCCGGGCGCTTCAGCCTGATCTTCCTGGCCGCGCCCGGCGACGAGGAGGCCCAGATCGAGCTGACCCACAATTGGGACGAGGCCGGTTACACGGGCGGCCGCAATTTCGGCCATGTCGCCTATGCCGTGCCCGACATCTATGCCAGCTGCCAACGCCTGATGGACGGCGGCGTCACCATCAACCGGCCGCCGCGCGATGGCCGCATGGCCTTCGTCAAGTCGCCGGACGGCATTTCGGTCGAGCTGCTGCAGGCCGGCCCGGCGCTGCCCCCGGCCGAGCCCTGGGCGTCCATGCCCAATGTCGGGAGCTGGTGAGATGCTCGACATCATCGGCATCCCCGTCCTCACCGACAATTATGTCTGGCTTGCCCATGATGCCGACAGCGGCGAGACGGCGGTGATCGATCCGGCAGTCGCTGGCCCGGTGCTGGAGGTTGCCACCAGCCGGAACTGGAAGATCACCCAGATTTTGAACACCCACTGGCACCCCGATCATGTTGGCGGCAATGCCGAGATCGTGGCGGCCACCGGCGCCGTGGTGACCGGCCCCAGGGGCGAGGCGGCGAAAATTCCCCATATCACCCGCGCCGTCGGCGAAGGCGATGAGGTGCGCATCGGTGCCAACGTCGGCCGGGTGATCGATTGCCCGGCGCACACCGCCGGCCACATCGCCTATGCCTTCGAAGGCGCCCTGTTCGCCGGGGACACGCTGTTCGCCATGGGCTGTGGCCGGCTGTTCGAGGGCACGGCCGAGCAGATGCACGCGGCGCTGGCCAGGTTCATGGCGCTGCCGCCGCGCACGCTGGTCTATTGCGCGCATGAATATACCCAATCCAACGCGCGCTTTGCCGTGACCGTGGAACCGGACAACGAGGCGCTGCTGAAGCGGGCCGAGGCGGTGGACCGGCTGCGCGCCCGCGGCGAGCCCACGGTGCCGTTCAGCCTCGCCATGGAAGCGGCGACCAATCCCTTCGTGCGCGCCGGCAGCGTCGAGGAGCTGGCGCGACGCCGGGCCGCAAAGGATGTGTTCCGGAGTTGAGCTACCGTTCAGCCGCGATAAAGACCTGCAGAGGCAGACAAGAGGACATGATCAAGCCCCCACTCCTGGCCCTGGCCCTGGCGGCCGCCGTGCCGGCGGCGGCGCAGGACACGCCAGCCGCGCCGGTCCCGGCCGAAACCGCCAATTGCCTGATCTCGCGTACCATCGCCCAGGCCCATGCCGGCATCGACCGGCACTGGTATGCCCGCACCCGCGATGGCAAATGGTGGCGCAACGCCATGGATTGCCCGACGCTGATTCCGCCGCGCTCGTTCGTGTTCAGTTCGCCGATCGGCAGCCAGTGCTCCGGAGATATCGTCCAGATCGTCGATTTCACCATGGGCGGCCTCAACTTCGGCAGCTGCGGCCTGCGCAAGTGGGAGCGCGTTGAAAAGCCGGCGCCGCAGCGGGCGCCACGGCGGAAGGACTAACGCGCCGCCAGCCGTCTCTCGATGGCGTCCCAGATCCGCGCCGGGGTGTTGGTGCCGTTGAACCGGTCGATGGCGCGGATGCCGGTGGGGGAGGTGACGTTGATCTCGGTCAGGTGACCGGCGATCACGTCGATGCCCACGAAAATCAGGCCCCGCTTCTTCAGTTCCGGCCCCAGCCGCTCGCAGATCTCGCGTTCGCGGGCCGTCAGTTCCGTCGGCTGGGCGCTGCCGCCGGCGGCGAGGTTGGAGCGGATCTCGCCGGCGCGCGGCAGCCGGTTGATGGCGCCGGCCGGCTCGCCATCCACCAGCACGATGCGCTTGTCGCCCTGCGCCACGTCGGGCAGGAAGGCCTGCACCATGAACGGCTCGCGCCACACGTGCCCGAACAGCTCGACCAGCGCCGGCAGGTTGCCGTCCTTCGCGTCGATCAGGAACACCGCCGCTCCGGCATTGCCATAGAGCGGCTTGATCACCACGGCGCCGTGGCGGGCGCGGAAATCCATCGCCTCTTCAAGGCTGCGGGTCACCAGGGTTGGCGGCATCAGGTCGGGAAAGCGCAGCACGAACAGCTTTTCGGGCGCGTTCCTGACCTCGGCCGGGTCGTTGACCACGAGCGTGGCGCCCTGCACCTGCTCGAGCAGATGCGTGGCGGTAATATAGCCCATGTCGAACGGCGGATCCTGCCGCATCAGCACCACGTCGCTGTCGTCGGCAAGATCGATGCTGGCGGGGTCGGCCAGCCAGCTGAAATGGCTGTCGCCACCATCATGCACGTCGAGCCGGCGCGCCAGGGCGCGCACCCGGCCATTTTCCGCCGACAACTGATCGGGGTGATAATGCCACAGGCGGTGCCCGCGCAGCCTTGCCTCCTGCATCAGCGCGAAGGTGGAGTCGCCGGCCACGTTGATGGTTTCGATCGGGTCCATCTGGACCGCGACGTTCAGCGCCATTGCGGGTTCCTGCTCAGTTGTCGGAGCGCGCGAGCGCTGCCAGCGTGGCCCTTATGCGCTGACCCAGCGCCGGATCGTGGGTGGTCTCCAGCATGGCCGTCAGGCTGGCACGGGCAGCGCCGAACCGGCCCATGCGCTGTTCCAGCTGCGCCCGTTCCCACCACAGCGCACTCATCCGCGGCGCCACCAGGGTCATGCGTTCATACAGCTGCAGCGCCCGCACCACGTCGCCAGACAGCCGCGCCCGGCTGGCCTGGTTCGACAGCAGCCGCACCAGCATCTGGCGATGGCCCAGCACCGGAAAGCGCCCGGCAATGGCGGTACCGCCGCCCTGGCGGGCAATGTCGGCGGCGCGGCGCGGAGATACGCTGCTGCCATGGTCGAACGGGTCGATCAGCGCCGGGGTGCCGCCGCCATGCACCTCCACCAGCACATGGCCGGGGAGCGACAGCGCCTCGGCCCGCCAGCCGACGCGCCGGGCCAGCGCCACGTATAGGATGGACAGCGCGATCGGCAGGCCCCGCCCGCGTTCCGCCACCGCCACCAGGTCGGCATTGAGGGCATTGTCATAATCATCGGTGTCGCCCGACAGCCCGGCTTCCCCGGCGATCAGCCCGGCCAGCCGGAGCGCGCGGCCGGCGCCGGTGGCCGGAGCCAGGTCGCGCTGCAGGGTGATCGCCCAGTTCTGCACCATCCGTCGCAGGCGGGTCGGGTCACTGCGCGGCCGATCGGCCAGGCTCAGCGCGATGCCGGCCTCCACCAGGTCGATATCGGCATCATCCATCAGGCCGATCGCCGCCAAATCCATCCCGGCCACTTTCATCCCAGCAACGTCCCTCTTCACCCGTCCCGCCAGACGGCAACCAGGTGGGCCGGCAGCGCCCAGGGCCTGATCAGCACGGCATCATGCCTCAGCACCGCGCCCGGCCAGCCATGACGGGCGGCAAGCCAGCGCGCGGCAGCCTCGCACCGCTGCCGCTGGCGAGGATGCAGCGCCTGAAGCCCGGAGTCGAGAGTGGCCCTGGCCTTCACCTCCACGAACACCAGCGCCTCGCCGCGCCGCATCAACAGGTCGATCTCGCCCACGGGTGTGCGCAGGCGCCGCGCCAGCAGGCGATACCCCTTTGCCATCAACCAGATGGCCGCAATCACCTCGGCCCGGCGGCCGCGCTGCTCCCGGGCCTGGCGGACGTTACTCGCCATTTTTCAGGGCCAATGCACGCGAATAGACCTGGGTCCTTGGCAGGCCCAGCGCAGTGGCCACCTGCCGCGCTGCATCCTTCAGGTGCAGCGTTGTCATCGCAGCCAGCAGCGCCGAATCGAGATCGGCCGCATCCGGCGCTTCCGGCGCAGCCGGCGGGCCGACGATGACCACCAGCTCGCCCTTTGGCGGCGCCTCGGCCCAGCGCGCGGCGAGGTCAGACAGGGGGGCAACGATCATCTCCTCGTGGCGCTTGGTCAACTCGCGGCCCACTGCCGCCGGCCGGTCGCCGAGGCCGTCACGCAGCGCTGCCAGCGTGGCGGCGAGGCGCGGGCCACTTTCATAGAAGACCAGGGTCGCCGGCACGGCGGCCAGTTCGGCGATGGCGGTGGCGCGCGCGCCGGGCTTCGCTGGCAGGAAGCCGGCAAACAGGAAGCGGTCGGTGGGCAAGCCCGCGATCGACAGGGCGGCAATCGCTGCCGACGGGCCGGGCACCGTCGCCACTGTCACGCCGGCGGCCCGCGCCTCGGCCACCAGCTTGCAGCCGGGATCGGAAATCAGCGGCGTGCCGGCGTCCGACACCAGCGCCACCGGCTCGGCGAGTGCGCGGGCGATCAGCCCCGGGCGCACGCGCGCGGCATTGTGATCATGATAGGGGGTCATGCGGGTGCTGATGCCGAAATGATGGAGCAGCTTGCCGGTCACCCGCGTGTCCTCGCAGGCGATCAGTTCGGCGCGCGCCAGCACCGACAGTGCACGGCTGCTGATATCGCCAAGATTGCCGATCGGGGTGGCAACGATATATAGCCCCGGCGCCAGGCCTTCAGCGTCGTTGGCCAGAGAGGAACGGGACCGTTGCACGCCAACATCAAGAGCGCGCCAGCGCGGCGCTGGCAAGTGCTGCCATCGCTGGCGGTCGGCCTTGCCCTGGTGCTGGCCGCCTGCGCGCCCACCCGCCGCGCGC
>NZ_WMHO01000183.1 GCF_010994245.1 Sandarakinorhabdus rubra | reverse complement strand
ATCCGGGCGCTTGATGTGCCGGGCCGGCTGCTGGTGGCCGAAGCCGGGGTGGTGCTGGCCGATGTCCACGCGGCGGCCGCGGCAGCGGGCCTGTCCTTTCCGCTGTCGCTGGGCGCCAAGGGGTCGGCCACGGTGGGCGGGCTGGCGGCCACGAATGCGGGCGGCGTGCAGGTGCTGCGCCATGGCACCATGCGGGCGCTGGTGGCCGGCATGGAGGCTGTGCTGCCCGATGGCAGTGTGCTGCACCAGCTGTCTGGCCTGGTGAAGGACAACAGCGGCCTCGACATCAAGCAGCTGCTGATCGGCGCCGAGGGCACGCTGGGCTTCATCACCGCCGTTGCCCTGAAGCTGGTGCCGCAGCCACGCCACCGCGCCGTCGGCTGGGCCGGGGTGGCCGATCCCGCCGCTGCCTTGGCGTTGCTGGCGCGGCTCAGCGAACTGTCGGGCGGGCAGGTGGAAAGCTTCGAGCTGATCCCGGCTGCCGGCGTGGCGCTCGTGGCGCAGCACCTGGGGCTGGCGTCGCCGCTGGCCGGGGACCATGCTTGGCACTGCCTGGTGGAGCTGGCCGGGCCGCAGCCGCTCGATGCCGTGCTGGCCGAAGGGCTGGCAGCAGCGGACGATGCGGTCATCGCCCAGAGCACTGCACAGGCCGAGGCGCTGTGGCGGCGGCGCGAGGAACTGCCGCTGGCCGAACGGCGTGACGGGCCGGCGGTGCATCACGACATCGCGGTGCCGGTCTCGGCGGTCCCGGGCTTTGCGGCGGCGGCCACGCGCGAGGTGGAAGCGGCCTTTCCCGGAGCGCGCGTCTTGGCCTTCGGGCACTTGGGCGATGGCAATCTCCACTTCAACGTGCGGGCGCCCGATGCCCCAGATGCTGCCGTCTGGCTGGCGGCCAGGCGCGATGCCGTCACGCGGCTGGTGCATGATCTGGTGGCCGCAGCCGGCGGCTCGATCTCGGCCGAGCATGGCATCGGAGTCCTGAAGCAGGCCGATCTGGCACGATTGGGCGATCCGGCGAAGCTGGCGGCGATGCGCGCCATCAAGGCGGCGCTGGACCCGGCCGGCATCATGAATCCGGGCCGGGTCTATTATGGCTGAGGCCCGATAGCAGCGGCGTGCGGCCTTGCACCGCTGCGGGCAGCACTCTAGAAGCGGCGCCGTTCCATTCAACGACATGAAGGCATGATCCAGACCATGGCCAGCCAGCCTCAAGCCAATCAGTTGCCGCTGTTCTACAACAGCCTGGTGCCGCTCTCCTCGCAGCTGCACCCCAATCATGGCCTGAAGCCGCGCGGCGATCTGGGCTTCACGCGTGGCACCCATGCGATTCCCGTGACCGTGGACGAGTTTCCGCTGGTGCAGCGGCATTTCCCGATCGTCTTCGGGGTGGGCGACAATCCGGCGCCGCTGGCGCTGGTGGGCCTGCAGGAAGGCCAGAACCTCTATCTCGACGCGAACGACCAGTGGGCCGAGGGCCTCTATGTGCCGGCCTTCGTGCGCCGCTATCCGTTCATGCTGGCCCGCCTGAGCCCCGACGCGCAGGAACTGTCGCTGTGCTTCGATGACAGCGCCGGCGTGGTGATCGAGAACGAGGGCGAGCGCCTGTTCAACGGCACCGATCCCACCGACACCACCAAGGCCATCCTGCAGTTCTGCGAGCAGTTCGAGCAGGCGGTGATGCGCACCCGCGCCTTCATGGAAGAGCTGACCAAGCTCGACCTGCTGATGGACGGCGAAGTCACCATCCAGCGTGAGGGCCTGGCCCAGCCGGCCGTCTATCGCGGCTTCCGCATGGTCGATGAACAGAAATTGCAAAACCTGCGCGGCGACCAGGCCCGCAAGATGGTGCAGTCAGGCCTGCTCGGCCTCGTCTATGCCCATCTGTTCAGCCTGTCGCTGATCAGCCCGCTGTTCGAACGCCAGTTCCAAGCCGCCCAGCCCGCCACGGCCTGAGCCGGGCGAGCCGGGCTCCGCCCGGTCGTGGCCGTTCAGGCCGCTGCCAGCGCGCCGTGATCGTCGCAGTGGCCGGCATGGACATGGTGCAGCCGGCCATCGACCAGATAGTCGACATGGTCGCCGTGCGGCACTGCCTCGTGGCCGCACCCGGGGCCATGGGTGTGGCCGCAGGCGGCCTGCACGCCACAGCCATCGCGATTGCCCGATGAAACTGCGATGACATGTTCATCGACATGATCGCCGTGCGGATGGTGCAGGTGGCCATCGTGCAGATAATCGACATGGCCATCGTGACGGACGGCGGTGTGGCCGCAGCCCGGCCCGTGCTGATGGGCGTGGCCGGCGTGGGTGCTGGTGCAGGACATGTCTGGTCTCCGGCTTGCATGGCGGGCCGTGACACAGGGATGGTGTGGGCGCCGCATGAAACCACACACATGCTGCCAACGCCTGGTGTTGCGGGAAAGTGACAAGGTGGCAACCGCACACTTGTTCACATTTTGCTCGCTCTTGACGTGTTACAACGTAACATTCTATCGGCGCATCTCGGATTTGCCTCGCGCTTGTCGCGCGGGGCCCAAACTGGAGGTTGCCTCGCCCATGTCCCACGCCCTGTCGTCCCGTTCCTCCCTTGTTGCCCTGCTGCTGTTGTCGGCGGCGCCGGCGCTGGCCGTCGAGGCGGAGGCGCAGACCGACGATCAGCACGGCGTCTCGGATCCGGAAATCATCGTCTCCGCGCCCTATGCCCGCGATCGCAAGCTGGTGGCGACGGCCGTGAGCGTGCTGCAGGGCGACGAACTGCAACGCCAGACCCGCTCGACCATTGGTGAAACGCTGGCCCGCCAGCCGGGTGTGACGTCCAGCTTCTTCGGCCCCAATGCCTCGCGGCCGATCCTGCGCGGCCTCGACAATGAGCGCGTGCGCGTGCTGACCGACGGGATTGGCAGCTTCGACGTGTCCAATACCTCGGTCGATCATGCCGTGGGGGTCAATCCGCTGCTGGCTGACCGCGTCGAGATCCTGCGCGGGCCGGCGGCACTGCTGTTCGGTTCGGGCGCGCTGGGCGGCGTGGTGAACATGCGCGACCTGCGCATCCCGCGCGAGCTGCCGGACAGCGCTGTGCACGTCGATGCCGCTGCCGGCCTCGCTTCGGCCGCGCGGGAACGCAACATCGCCGCCGCGATCAACGCGCCGCTGGGCGGCGGCTTTGTCGCCCATGTCGATGGCAGCTTCTTCCAGTCGGGCGATTATCGCACCGGCGGGTTCGTGTTCAGCCGCGAGCTGCGCGAGGCCGCGGCAGAAGAGGGCGGCGAGGTGGCCGAGGACGCCCAGGCCCGCGGCCGGCTGGAGAACACCAGCGCCCGCACCTGGGACGTGGCTGCCGGCCTCGCCTGGATCGGCCAGAGCGGCGCCAATTTCGGCTTTGCCGTCAGCCGCCTGGAAAACCGCTATGGCATCCCCAATGGCCTCGAACTCGGCCATTCGGAGGAAGAGGAAGAACTGGAGGCAGCGGCCGAGGGCGAAGAGCATGCCCACGAGGACATCACGCTCGACCTGCGCCAGACCCGGGTGGACGTGCGCGGCGGCCTGCCGCTGGGCGGCGCCTTCGAGGAACTGAAGCTGCGCGCCGGCTGGGCCGATTATCGCCATGACGAGATCGAGGGAGAGGGTGAGATCGGTACCAGCTTTTTCAACCGCAGCTGGGAAGCCCGCCTTGAACTGGTGCAGGCCAACCGCGGCGGCTGGCAGGGCGCATCGGGCGTGCAGTATTTCAGCCGCAACTTCCGTGCCGAGGGCGAGGAGGCCTATATCCCGGCCAACCAGACCCGCCAGATCGGCTTCTTCACCCTGCAGGAATTCGATCTGGGCGCGCTGCGCCTCGAAGCTGGCGGCCGCTATGAGCATACCAACGTGAAGTCCGCCGTCGTCGGGCGCAGCCGCAACTTCGATGCCATCTCGCTGTCGGCCGGCGGCTCGGTCGATCTGGGCAGCGGCTTCCGCCTCGCGCTCAGTCTGGCGCGCACCGAGCGCGCTCCGGCGGCCGAGGAGTTGTTTGCCGATGGCGCTCACGCTGCCACTCGCGCCTTCGAGGTCGGCAATCCCAATTTTGGCCTGGAGCGCCAGCTGGGCGCCGAAGCCGTGCTGCGCGGGCGGGGGAGCGGCTGGCGGCTGGAGATCTCCGGCTTCTTCAATCGGTTCGACAATTTCATCTATCTCGACCCCACCGGCGAGGAAGATGAAGAGTCCGAATTGCCGATCTTCGCGTACAACCAGGTCGATGCCCGCTTCTGGGGCGCGGAAGTGGAAGGCGCCGTGCAACTGGCCAGCCTGGGCAACACCCGCTTCGAGCTGACCGGGCTGCTTGATTATACGGAGGCCGACATCCTGCGCGGGGGTGGCGCGGTGCCACGCATTCCGCCGCTGCGCATGATCGGTGGCGTCGAAGCCACCGGTGGCGCCGTGGGCGGCCGCGTCGAGATCGAGCATGTCACCCGGCAGGACCGGGTGGCGACGTTCGAAACGTCAACGCCGGCCTACACGTTCGTCAACGCCAGCCTGTCGTGGAAGCCGTTCGGGCCGGAAAAGGCCACCACCATCATTCTGGCTGCCAACAACATCTTTGATGTCGAGGCGCGGCGCCATTCCAGCTTCCTCGCCAACGTGGCGCCGCTGTTCGGCCGCGATATCCGCCTGTCGGTGCGCACGGCCTTCTAAGGCGGGTGCGACAAACTGAGCGGGGCTTCAAAATCGCCGCCGGCCGGTCTTGAAAGCCGTCCGGCGGTTCCCACATGCGGATCATGGCGGCCCTGCCATCCCCCTTGCAGGGCCGGCCCCGTGGCGATACCTGCCACCTCCGGGCCCCCGCATTTGCGGTGACTGGACCCGAACTGGCCGTGCCGGCTTCCCCCCTTCGCCGGCACGGCCTTTTCGTATCTGTTACTCTGCCGCCTCGACAAACGGCGGCCCAAGGGGCAGCGGCGCCAGCCCGGCCAGGTGCGGCCAATCGGCCACCAACTGCTGCGCCAGTGCGGTGAGCGTCGAGCGCACCCGGCCGGCCCCGGCGTGGAGCGTCAGGCGCTGCGGGTCGAGATAGAGGGCGCGATCAATCTCGATCTGTACGGCATGAATGCCGCCGGCCGGGCGGCCATGGCGCTGCGTGGTGAAGCCGCCGGCATAAGGGGCATTGCGCGCCACCCGCCAGCCGGCGCGGCGGAAATGATCCTCGATCGCGGCCACGATGGCCGGTGCCGCGCTCTGTCCGTGGCAATCGCCCAGCACGATCTGCGGCGCGCGCGGCCCGCCCGGCGTGGGCATGGAATGGCAATCGAGCAGCAGGGCGGCGCCGTGGCGCGCGCGCGCCGCGGCCAGCAGGCTGGCCAACTGGCCGTGCCAGGGCACGTGCA
>NZ_WMHO01000182.1 GCF_010994245.1 Sandarakinorhabdus rubra | reverse complement strand
GGCGCGGCGCCGGCCGGGCCCGGCCGGCGCCTTGACGCGAAGGGCCGCGCGGTGGCGCCCGGCTTCATCAACATGCTCAGCTGGGCCAACGAATCGCTGATTGTCGATGGCCGCGCACTGTCCGACCTCAAGCAGGGCGTCACGCTGGAAGTGATGGGCGAAGGCAGCAGCATGGGGCCGTGGACCCCGGCGATGAAGGCCGTGCGCGAGGCCAGGCAGGACGACATCAGGTACAAGGTGAACTGGACCAGCCTGGCCGAGTATCTCGACATGCTGGCGGGCAAGGGCATTGCCGTGAACGTCGCCAGCTTTGTCGGCGCCTCCACGGTGCGGGTGCATGTGCTGGGCGAGAACAATGTACAGCCCACGCCCGAGCAGCTGGCCCGGATGCAGGGGCTGGTGAAGACCGCGATGCACGAGGGTGCGCTGGGGGTGGGATCGGCACTGATCTACACGCCGGGCAATTATGCCAGCACCGCCGAGCTGACGGCGCTGGCGAAGGCGGCGGGGGACTGTGGCGGCATGTACATCAGCCATATCCGGAACGAAGGCCCGACAATCGAGGCGGCGATCGACGAGATCATCGCCATCAGCCAGGGCAGTGGCGCGCGGGCCGAGGTCTACCATCTGAAGCAGGCCGGCCGCGCCAGCTGGGGCAAATATGATGCCGTGATCGCCCGCATCGAGGCGGCGCGCGCCGCCGGCGTGCAGCTCAGCGCCGACATGTACACCTATGCCGCCTCCGCCACCGGGCTCGATGCCTCGATGCCGCTGTGGGTGCAGGAGGGCGGGATCGAGCGCTGGGTGGAGCGCATGAAGGATCCGGCCACGCGCGCTCGTGTCATCGCCGAGATGAAGTCCCCGCCGCCCGGCGAGACCAATTCGATGCAGGAGGCCGGCGGGCCGGAGAAGGTGCTGCTGCTGGGCTTCCGTTCCGAGGCGCTGAAGCCGCTGACCGGCAAGACGCTGGCCGAGGTGGCGGCCATGCGGGGCAAGAGCGCGGAAGATACCGCGATCGACCTCGTGATCGAAGACGGTAGCCGCATCGAGGTGGCCTATTTCTCGATGAACGAGGACAATGTGCGAAAGCAGGTGGCCATCCCGTGGGTCAGCTTTGCCAGCGACGCCAGCGCCCAGGCGCCCGAGGGCGTGTTCCTCAAATCCTCCACCCACCCGCGCGCCTATGGCAATTTTGCCCGCGTGCTGGGCAAATATGTGCGCGAGGAGAAGGTGATCAGCCTGGCCGAGGCCGTGCGCAAGCTGGCCGCGCAGCCCGCCTACAATCTGAGGATCGAAGGTCGCGGGCGCCTGAAGCCCGGCAATTTTGCCGATATCGTAATCTTCGATCCGGCCACGATTGCCGACACCGCCAGCTTCGCCCGGCCGCAGCAGCTGGCCGTCGGCGTCGATCAGGTCTGGGTCAACGGCGTCCAGGTGCTGGCCGATGGCCAGCCCACCGGTGCTGCCGCCGGCCGGCACGTGAAGGGGCCGGGCACGGGCAAGTGCCCAGCCTGATCAGCGCGCCACCTTCAGTATCTCCACCAGCAGGTCGCCGGCCTCGAGCGCCTGCGCACCGGGATCAAACCAACCGACCGGTTGCCCCGCCCGGATGATGCGCACCCCCAGCCCGGTGGTGATGGCCGCCAGCGGCTTGCCCACCTCGTCTGCACGCACCGGCCGCTCGCACAGCGCGACGCGGCCATTGGCGGCGGCCAGATCCATGATGTAATCGACCGCGTGGCCGTTGGTGGCGGCGCGGGCCAGCAGATGGCCGCCGAGCAGCACCGGGTTGATGATGGCATCGGCACCGGCCTGGTGCAGCAGATCGGCATTCTCCTCGGCGCGCACCGAAACGCTGATCCGTGCCGCCGGTGCCAGCCGCCGGGCCGAGAGCACGATCAATGCCGCCGCATCATCGCGCGACGGCGCCACGATCACCCGTGCCGCGCGGCTGATGCAAGCCGTGTCAAGCACCGCATCATGGGTGGCATCGCCGACGATGCCGGTCACACCAAACTGCATGGCTTCCGCGATGCGGTCCGCTTCCTTGTCCACCACCACGATGCGATCATGCGGCACGCCTTGCGCGATCAGTTCTTCAACGGCGGCGGCGCCTCCGGTGCCGAAGCCGCACACCACCACGTGGCCGCTGAGCTTGCGCTGTGTCATGCGTGTCCTCACCTGTTGCCAGCCGCGTTCGAAGAAGAAGCCATAGGCGGTGCCCAGAAAGATCAACCACACGAACAGCCGGATGGGCGTCACCACGAACGTGTCGAACATGCGTGCGGCGTCACTCACCGGCACGATATCGCCATAGCCAACGGTCGTCACCGTGATGGCGGTGAAATAGACCACGTCGGAGAAGCTGATATGGCCGTCGATGTTGTCCTTGAGGCCGGCGCGTTCCCACCAGTGCCCGCCCACGGCCAGGGCAAACAGCGTCAGCACCGCCAGCACCCGGATGGCCAGCGTGGCGGCCACATTCAGTCTCGGCGGCAGCCGCAGCACCGGCCCGCCGGCGTCGCCAGTGCCTGGCGACGGGGTCACTGGCTACGCGCCAGCAGCGCCTTCAGTTCGCCTTCCCAGAAGCTGCTCCACGTGTGGGTGCTGTGACCGCGCGTCTCGGCGCTTTCCGGGATCAGCACGAAACGGCCCTGCGGCATCGATCGCGCCCATTTGTCCGGTGTGCCGACGCCGGGCGGATTGATGAAATCATCGGCGCTGTTCACCCAGGTCACCGGCACCCGGATGCGCGCCAGCCGTGCCAGCGGCTTGTAGTTGCGGCTGGCTTCCAGCTGGTAGATGCGGTCATTGGCATCGGCGCTGGCGGAAAGGCCGCGCTCCATCGCCTGGGCCGCCAGCGTGTCGGCCGCCGTGCGGGTGGGGGCATCGGCCTGCATCCTGAGCGGCGCCGAACTGGCCATCGCCTGCAGCGCGACGCCCACCCTCAGGCCGTTCAGCGGCGGCGTGGTGTAATTGCCGCCCTGCCAGTCGGGATCGGCCTTGATCGCCTGGATGGCCATCGCCCGCCACATGCGGTTGCGCCCGGCGATCTCGATCACGTTGCAGGCCAGCGGCATGATGGCCTTAGCGCGGCCGGGCTGATCGACGCCGAACTGGAAGCCCATCATGCAGCCCATCGACGTGCCCATCAGCAGCCGCAGCTGCTTGACGCCCAGGTGATCGAGCAGCAGGCCCTGCGCCTTCACCATGTCGGCATAATCATAGGCCGGGAAGGCCATCTTCAGGCCGTCGGAAGGCTTGGAGGAGCCGCCATGGCCGATGGCATCGGGCAGGATGATGAAATATTTCGCCGCGTCCAGCGTGCCGCCCTTCTCGAACAGCCGGGCGAACTGGGGGGCGAGGAACTGCGCGCCGGTCCCGCCTGTGCCGTGCAGCACCATCACCGCGTTGGTGATCTCGCCCTTGGCATTCTTCACCGGCGTGCCCAGCGTGCGATAATGCTGACGCAGCTCCGGCAGCGTCTTGCCGTCGGCAAAACGGACGTTCGTGGTGGTGAAATCGGCCTCGCTCACCGCGGGGGCTGCCTGCGCGCCGGTGGCCAGCGCGGCCAGCAGCGCCAGACCTGTGATCCATCGCATCGTCACACATTCTCTCCAGGGCAAGTCCGCCCGCAGACTTTGCCGGCGCCGCGCCCCAGCGCAACCAAAAACACCAGCGCCGCCGGTGCCGGATTGCGGGATTGCCCGCATGGCGCGGGCCCCGCCAGCGCGCCATCATGGCCCTCGCCGATCCGATGCGTCGTCGCACCGTTCTTGCCCTGGCTGCCGCCAGCCTTGCCGCCGCGATGGGCGCCGGCCTTGCCGCCGATGGCTTTCGCCGCGATCTGGCAGCCGCGCGCCAACGGCTTGCCGGGCGCAGCCGCCTGGTCGACACCCGCCATGGCCGCATCGAGTTGGCCGAAGCCGGCAGCGGGCCGCCATTGCTGATGATCCACGGCACCGGTGGCGGCTTCGATCAGGCGCTGGCCTTTGGCGCGCCGCTGGTGGCACTGGGCTGGCGGGTGATCGCGCCGTCGCGCATCGGGTATCTGGCCAGCGACTATCCGCCGGGCGCGACCCCCGACACCGAGGCGGATGGCCTTGCCGATCTCTTGGCGGCACTGGGCATCGACCGGGCGCCGGTGATTGGCGGTTCGGCCGGGGCGCTGCCGGCGATCGCGTTTGCCATCCGTCATCCGGATCGCTGTGCGGCCCTGGTGGCGCTGGTGCCGGCGGCGTTTGCCCCTGGCCGGCCACCGGTGCGCCCGCCCACGCCGCTGGCCCGGGCCATCATCGAGCATGGCCTGAAATCCGACCTGCTGTTCTGGCTGGGGATCAGGCTGGCGCCGGATGCGATGATCGGCACCCTGCTGGCCACCGATCCGGCGCTGGTGGCCGCTGCTCCGGCTGCAGAACAGGCGCGGGTGCACGCGATCCTGCGCGATATCCTGCCGGTGAGTGACCGCGCGCGCGGCTTTGCCCACGATGCCCGCTTTGCCGCGGACCCGCCTCGCCAGGCCCTGGAGCGTATTCGGGCGCCAACGCTGAGTGTCTCGATGGAGGATGATCGCTTCGAGACCGCCGCCGCCGCCCGCCACATCGCGGCCAGCGTGCCTGGCGCCGAGCTTCTGCTGTTTCCCACTGGTGGCCACGTCTGGGTCGGGCGGGAAGCGGCCCTGTTTGCCGGCGTCGACGCCTTCCTGCGCCGCGCCCTTCAGAAAGAAGGCCGCTCCTGACGGAGCGGCCTTCCGAATGATGGTGCCCAGAAGAGGACTCGAACCTCCACGCCCTTGCGAGCGCCAGCACCTGAAGCTGGTGCGTCTACCAATTCCGCCATCTGGGCACGGCCCAATTGCTTGGGCGGTAGGCGCCGGCTGTTATGAGTGGAATCAGGGCTTGTCAATGACCCGGCGGCGGCTTTTTGGAACGATAGCCCGCCCGGGCCGGGGCGCTCGGTCGCGGGGCAAGATGGCTCAAGACAGGCTGCGGCCAACGCGCTAAAGCCCGTGTCCATGCCTGAACAGCCCGTCCAAGCGCCCTCCCAGGCCCTCTCTGCGGCCGCATCCGATTCCGTGCTGGCGGCCGGCGCACTGGTCACCGTGATCGGCGGCGCCGGCTTCATCGGCCGCTACGTGGTGGAGGCGCTGGCCCGCGCCGGCTGCCGCGTGCGGGTCGTCTCGCGCCATGCCGACAGTGCGCTGTTCCTCAAGCCGCTGGGCGATCTGGGCCAGATCCAGATCGTGTCGGGCAACATCAGCGATGATGCCGCGATGGCCGCCGCCTTCACCGGCGCGGCGGTCGGCGTCAATCTCGTCGGTATCCTGGCCGAAAGCGGCAGCCAGCGATTTGATGCGTTGCAGGCCGAAGGTGCCGGGCGGGCGGCGCGCGCCGCTGCCGCCGCCGGGGC
>NZ_WMHO01000181.1 GCF_010994245.1 Sandarakinorhabdus rubra | reverse complement strand
TGGCGGGCCGGGCGGAGGGCCGGGTGGCCGTTCGCGCGGCGGCCGGGTGCGAGTGAAGACCGCCCGGCGCCGCAGCCCGCAATCGACCCGCTGGCTCGAACGCCAGCTCAATGATCCCTATGTCGCGGCAGCACGGGCGCAGGGCTATCGCAGCCGGGCCGCCTTCAAGCTGAAGGAGCTGGACCAGCAGTTCAGCCTGCTGGCCGGCGTGGAGCGGGTGGTCGATCTGGGCGCCGCGCCGGGCGGCTGGTGCCAGGTGGTGAAGGAAAAGCGCCCGCGCGCGCGCGTTGTCGGCATCGACCTGCTGCCGATCGAACCGCTGGCCGGGGTGGAGCTGTTCCAGAAGGACATCACCGACGATGACACGGCGGCGCTGATCCTCGAAACGCTGGGCGGCCCGGCCGACCTGGTGATGAGCGACATGGCCGCCAACACCGTTGGCCACAAGCAGACCGATCATCTGCGCACCATGGGCCTCATTGAAGCGGCGCTGGACATGGCGGCGCTGCTGCTGCGCCCCGGCGGCAGTTTCCTTGCCAAGGTGCTGGCCGGTGGCGGCGACGGCCAGTTGACGGCGGCGCTCAAGCGGCATTTTGCCAGCGTGAAGCAGGTCAAGCCGCCGGCCAGCCGCAAGGGCTCGAGCGAATGGTATGTGGTGGCGCAGGGGTTCAAGGCCCCTGATGCGGCGTCCGTCACGACCGTCCCGCAATGAAGCTGTTGCCAGCCCCACGATTGGCTGGCAATCAAATGCAAAGGCAACAGCTTGGCCCGTCCCATTGCCGCCCAATGCAGGCAGCGACACAAGAGGGTGCGGCCAAGAGGACAGGCGGGTGGGGGTGGATACGGCATGACGGCGCGGCAACCGGCGGAATGGTCTGCGCACGCCGCGACATGGACGGCCTTTCCTTCGCATCCCGAACTGTGGGAGGCCGATCTGGGGCCCGCCCAGGAGGAAGTGGCGGCCATGGTGCGCGCCATCGCGGCGGGCGAACCGGTCGATCTGCTGGTGGCCAACGACCGGGCGGCAGCGGCGGCGCGGGCCCTGTTGGGCACGCTGGTGACCGATGGTACCGTGCGCCTGCATGATTATGGCTTTGGCGACATCTGGCTGCGGGACACTGGTCCCTTGTTCCTGAAATCGCCGCATGGGCCGGCGGCGGCGGGGTTCCGCTTCAACGGCTGGGGCGGCAAATATGATCTGCCGGGTGATGATGGCGTCGCCGCCTTCATCGCCGGCCGCTGCGGCCTGCCGCTGGCCCGCCACCGCTGGGTGCTGGAAGGCGGCGCCATCGACGTGGATGGCACCGGCCTTGCCGTCACCACCGAGCAATGCCTGCTCAACCCCAACCGCAACCCGCGCATGGACCGGGTGGAGGTGGAAAGCCACCTGCGCCGCGACCTGGGCATCGATCGCCTGCTGTGGCTGGGCGAGGGGCTGCTGAACGATCACACCGATGGCCATGTCGACAATCTGGCGCGCTTTGTTGGCCCCGGCCGACTGGCGCTGCCGGTGGCGGCCGGCAAGGACGATCCGAACGCCCATGTCTATGAGGACGCAGCCGACCGCGCCCGCGAGTTCGGGCTGGAGATCGTGCCCATCCCCTCGCCCGGGCGGGTGGAGCGGGACGGGCGGCTCGTGCCGGCCAGCCACATGAACTTCTACATCGCCAATGCCGTGGTGGTGGTGCCGCTCTATGGCACGGCCAGCGATGCCGATGCCGTGACGGCGCTGGCCGGCATCTTCCCCGATCGCGACGTGGTGGGCCTGCGCGCCGATCATATCCTCACCGGCGGCGGCAGCTTCCACTGCATCACCCAGCAGCAGCCGCAATAGCGCCATCTTCCGCCTGCCACATTCATCGGCTAGGGCGCACAGCATGACCCGAACTGTCACCATCGCCGGCCTGCAGCTGGCCTTTTCCGGCAACCGCGACGCCGATATCGCGATGACTGCCGCCGCTGCCCGCGCCGCTGCCGCCGCTGGCGCGCAGGTGGTGCTGCCGCCCGAGCTGTTCGAAGGCCATTATTTCTGCCGCCACGAAGATGAAGGCCTGTTCGCCAACGCCCTGCCGCTTGACCGGCACCCGGCGGTGGCGGTGATGCGCGAAGTGGCGCTCGAAACCCGCACCTACATCCCCTGTTCCTTCTTCGAGAAGGACGGGCATCACCATTACAACAGCCTCGCCATGATCGACGATGGCGGCAACGTGATGGGCGTCTATCGCAAGAGCCACATCCCCGACGGGCCGGGATACGAGGAGAAATTCTATTTCCGCCCCGGCAACACCGGCTTCAAGGTGTGGCAGACCAAGCATGGCGTGATCGGCGTCGGCATCTGCTGGGACCAGTGGTATCCGGAAACCGCGCGCGCCCTGATGCTGCTGGGCGCCGAGGTGCTGCTGTTCCCCACCGCCATCGGCACCGAACCGCACGATCCGTCGCTCGACACAAGGCGGATGTGGCGCCGCGCGATGGTGGGCCATGCCGTGTCGAACGTCGTGCCGGTGCTGGCCTGCAACCGCATCGGCACCGAAGAGGCCGGCACCCCGCACGCCCAGAGCTTCTATGGCACCAGCTTTGCCTGTGACCAGCGCGGCGACATCGTGGCGGAACTGGATGACGCGACGCCCGGCACGGTGCTGGCGACCTTCGATCTCGATCTCGCCGCCCGCCACCGCGCCGCCTTCGGCTTCTTCAGGGACCGCCGGCCCGATCTCTATGGGCGGCTGGCCCAGGATATCTGAGGCTCAGGGCCGGAACGCCAGCGCCTGTGCGAGCGCGGTCTTCAGCATCTCGGGCGTGATGGTGCCGGTGTTCAGGTTCAGCCGGCTGGGGTGATAGGAATCGATCAGCGTCACGCCCGAAGGCAGCCTGTGCACGGCGCCGTGGCCAAAGCGATATTTGGGCAGCTTCCCGCCGATCGCCTTGATCGCCGCCTGGTGGGCGGTTTCGCCGAGCGCGACGGCGACCTTCAGTTGGGGCAGGGCTGCCAGCTGCTGCGTCAGCCAGGGCCGGCAGGCGTGCTTTTCATCTGTCGCCGGCAGGTTGTTCGGCGGGGCGCAGGCCACCGCGTTGGTGATGAACAGGCCGGGCGTGTTCCACCCCTCCGGCGCTTCGGTCGCCAGCCCCAGTTCGGCCAGCGTTGCGAACAGCAGGGCGCCGGCCTCGTCGCCATGAAAGGGCCGGCCGGTGCGGTTGGCGCCCTTCAGGCCCGGCGCCAGGCCGATGATGGCCAGCCACGCGCTGGCATCGCCCAGCGGCGGCACCGGCGCGTTCCACCAGCCGGGGTGGCGGGCGCGGGTTTCGTCGCGATAGGCGACCAGCCGGGGGCACACGGCGCAATCAATCGGCGGGGTGCCGGGGTGAGGGGTCTCGTCAGTCATGCCTCCAGCCTGTAGGGGCTCGGCGCGTCATGGCAATCATCCTTGTCGCCATCGGGTCCAACCGCTGCCACGGCCGTCACGGCCGGCCCGCCGGCGTGGTGCGCGCCGCCATCGCCGCGCTTCCGAACGTGGTGTCAGTCTCGCCGATCATCGCCACCGCGCCGCTGGGGCCGGGCACGCGCCGCTATGCCAATGCCGTGGTGGCGCTCGACTGGCCCGGAAGCCTGCCGGCGCTGCTGGCTGAACTCAAGGCGATGGAGAAAGGCTTCGGCCGGCGCCGCAGACGACGTTGGGGAGACAGGGTCCTCGATCTCGACATCATCGCGGCCGGCGATGCCGTTGTGACCACGCGCACACTCACCGTGCCGCACCCGGAACTGGCGCGACGGCGCTTCGTGCTCGATCCGCTGCTGGCGGTGGCGCCCGCCTGGCGGCATCCCGTTTCGGGGCTGACGGCGAGACAGTTGCGTGCCCGGCTGCTTCGCCCTAAAGCCGCCGCGTTGCCGTCTTCGCTGCCGGCCATGGGTCCTTAGCTCAATCGGTCAGAGCGCCCGCCTTTTAAGCGGTAGGTTCCGGGTTCAAGTCCCGGAGGACCCACCACTGCCGGCTGCGACGCGCCGCAACAATGAATGCGAAGAGGGAAGCTGATGAACCATCCGGTCCTGATCCCCATCCTCGCACTGATGCTGGCCGGCACTGCCGTTGCGCAGCAGGTGACGGTGGCCAGCAGCGGTACCCGCATCACCGACACGCGCCCCGGCACCGGCGCCGTTGCCGAGGCCGGCAACATGGTGGCGGTGCACTATACCGGTTGGCTTTCCATCGATGGCGCGAAGGGTCGCCAGTTCGACAGTTCGCGCGACGCCGGCCAGCCGTTCATCTTCCGGCTTGGCGCTGGCGATGTCATCCTGGGGTGGGACGAAGGCGTGGCCGGCATGCGGGTGGGCGGCCGCCGCACCCTCGTGGTGCCGCCGCAGGCCGGCTATGGCGATGCTGGCGCCGGCGATGCCATTCCGCCCGGCTCCACCCTGATCTTCGAGGTTGAACTGCTGGCCGTCGCGCCATGATGCCCGGCCGCCGCGTGCTGGTTCTACAGGGCGGCGGCGCGCTGGGCAGCTATCAGGCCGGGGTCTATGCCGCGCTCGACGCAGCGGGCTATTGCCCAGAGTCCGTTGCCGGCATCTCGATCGGCGCGATCAACGCAGCGCTGATTGCCGGCAACCCGCCGGAGCGCCGATTGGAACGCCTGCGCGCCTTCTGGGAGCTGGTGACGGGCCACCTGCCGTGGGAATGGCTGGCCGATGAGGGCGCCGGCGGCGCGCTCGCCGGATCGCTGCGCCACCAATGGGCGGCGGCGGCCACCGCGCTGATCGGCGCGCCGGGCTTCTTCCGTCCGCAGTTTCCGATGTGGCCGCAATGGTGGCCCGGCCAGGTGGCGCTGTATGAGACATCGCCGCTGCAGCGCACGCTGGATGAACTGATCGACTGGGACCTGCTGAACAGCGGCCCGGTGCGCATCGCGGTGGGTGCGGTGAATGTCGAGACCGGCAATTTCCGCTATTTCTGCTCTTCCCGCGAGCGGCTGGACGTGCGCCACGTCATGGCCTCGGGCGCGCTGCCGCCCGGGTTGCCGCCGGTGGAGATCGACGGGCAATGGTGGTGGGATGGCGGGCTGGTGTCGAACACGCCGCTCGATCATGTGCTCGACGACCATGACGAGGATGATCTCGGCATCGTCCAGGTTGATCTGTTCCCGGCGCGCGGGGGCCGGCCGGCAAGCCTTGCAGAAGTGGAGGAGCGCGCAGCCGACATCCGCTTTTCAAGCCGCACCCGCTTCACAACCGACGCACAGGCCCGGCTGAACGGCCCGCGCGAGGCCTGGGCCCGGCTGGCAGCCCGGTTGCCGCCAGAGCTGCGCGCCAGCGAAGAGGCGCAATTGCTCGACCGGGTGGCGCGCGGGCGTCGGGCGGTGGTCGCCCAACTCATCTATCGCGACCGCGCCTGGCAGGGCGCTGCCAAGGGCCGCGAGTTCAG
>NZ_WMHO01000180.1 GCF_010994245.1 Sandarakinorhabdus rubra | reverse complement strand
CTGCGGCGCGCGCTTTGCCGCCGTGGCCGATGCAACGCAGGGCCCGGCTCTCAAGGCGGCGCTGGCTGGCAGCGGCATCGCCAACGGGGCTGGGCCCGAGGCAATCATCGAGGCCGCCGCCCGCGATGCCGAGATTGTGGTGACCGCGATTGTTGGCGCTGCCGGGTTGCAGCCAACGTTGGCGGCCATCGAGCGCGGCGCCCAGATCGGCATCGCCAACAAGGAGACGCTGGTGTGCGCCGGCCCGGTGGTGACCGCGCTGGCAAAGGCCCGGGGCGCCACCCTGCTGCCGGTGGACAGCGAGCACAACGCCATCTTCCAGGTCTTCCCCCACGACGATCCCGCCCAGGTGGAGCGCATCATCCTCACGGCCAGCGGCGGGCCATTCCGCAGCCGCAGCCGCGAGGCGATGCGCGGCGTGAGCGTGGCAGATGCCTGCAAGCACCCGACCTGGAGCATGGGCGCCAAGATCAGCATCGACAGCGCCACCCTGATGAACAAGGGGCTGGAGCTGATCGAGGCGGCGCAGCTGTTCCCGGTGTCGGTGGAGCAATTGGCGGTGATCGTGCACCCGCAATCGGTGGTGCATTCGATGGTCGAATATGTCGACGGCAGCGTGCTGGCCCAGCTCGGCAGCCCCGACATGCGCATCCCTATTGCCTATGCCATGGGCTGGCCGGAGCGCATCGCCACGCCCGCCGCACGCCTCGACCTGGCGCAGGTGGCCACATTGTCGTTCGAAGCGCCCGATCTGGAACGTTTCCCCTGCCTCGCGCTGGCCTGGGAGGCGATGCGCGCCGGGGGCAGCGCACCGTGCATCCTGAATGCCGCCAACGAGGTGGCGGTGGCCGCGTTCATCGCCGGGCAAGCCGGCTTCCTCGATATCGATGCCATTGTGGCGGAAACCCTTGGCATCATACCGCACGCCGCCATGGCCAGCCTGGCAGATGTGCTTGCAGTGGATGCCGAGGCGCGGGCCGTGGCAGCTTCGCTGGTGGCGCGGCGGGCAGCATGACAGCGTTGCCGATTCTGCCGCAGCCCGGCCTGCTGTTCACGCTGGCCAGCTTCATCGCCATCATCGCGGTGCTGGTCGTGGTTCACGAAGGCGGCCATTTTCTCGCCGGCCGGCTGTTTGGCGCCCGCATCGAGGCCTTTGCCGTTGGCTTCGGACCGGAACTGTTCGGCCGCACCGACCGGCGCGGCGTGCGCTGGCGGGTGAACGCCATTCCGCTGGGCGGCTATGTCAAGTTCGTCGGCGACATGAACGAGGCAAGCCAGCTCGACCCGTCGTTGCTGTCGTTGCCCGAATCCGAACGGCGCGGCCTGTTCGCCTTCCTGCCGCTTTGGCAGCGCGCCGTCATCGTGGCGGCCGGGCCGGCGATCAACTTCCTCTTCGCCATCCTCGTGTTGGCCGCCTACAACATGGCGGTCGGTTACTACACCGCGCCGGCGCAGGTGGCGCGCGTGCTGCCGGGCAGCGCGGCGGCGGCGGCCGGCGTGATGGCTGGGGACAAGGTGCTGCGGGTCGATGGCACGCGCGTCGACCGCTTCGAGGACATGGTGCACATCGTGATGACCAGCACGGGCGCGCCGCTGGTGCTGGAGGTGGAGCGCGCCGGGCGCATCCTGCCGATCAACGTGGTGCCGCGGATGGTGAGAACGGTTGACCGCTTCGGCAATGTCAACGCGGTGCCACAGCTGGGCATTGCCAGCCCGCCCGAACGGCTGCGTGCCGTGGGGCCGATGGCGGCGCTGAAATGGGCGACGCTCGACACGATCGGCATCACCCAGGCGATCTGGCGCGGCATCCGGCAGGTTGTGCTGGGCGAGCGTGCGCTGGCCGACATGGGCGGCCCGGTGCAGACCGCCAAGATCGCCGGCGAGCAGGCCAGCCTCGGTCTTGCGGCGGTGGTGCGCTTCATCGCCTTCTTCTCGATCAACATCGGCTTCATCAACCTGTTGCCCATCCCGATGCTGGACGGCGGCCATCTTCTGCTCTACGGCATCGAAGCCGTGCGGCGCCGGCCCCTCGCGGATGCGGTGCAGCAATGGGCCTTCATGTCGGGCTTTGCCGCGCTCATGTCGCTGATGCTGGTGCTCACCTGGTACGACATGGGCAAGGTGGGCCTGTGGTCGCGGCTGGCGGGGCTGCTCGGGTGAGGAGGGCTGGCAGCCTTGCGCGCGCCCCAACGCCCGGCTGCTGTGGGGCCAGCGCCATGAAGGATCAGGTCTTGGGGTTTCTGGTGAACACAGCGGCGGAATTGAAGGCAGGGGAACCGGGGGGCGCGTGGCGCAGGGCGTTGCCGCTGCTGCTGCTCACGTCAGCACTGGCCGCCCCGGTGTACGCTCAGCAGCCGCCGCGCCCGGCGCCGCCACCGCCCGCGATGCCCTCGGCCGAAGCCGAAGCCCGTGCCGCCGCCTCTGCCGGCCAGGCGGCGCTGCCGGCCACGGTCGCCAATGCCGGCATCGTGCGGTCGGTCGTGGTGCGCGGGACGGAGCGGCTGGAGCCGGAAACCGTGCGCTCCTATCTCAACCTCGCCATCGGCGACCGCTACGACCGCGATGCGTTGGATACGGCGCTGAAGGCGCTCTATGCCTCCGAACTGTTCGCCGATGCCACCATCCGCGACGACAATGGCGCGCTCACCGTCGAGGTGAAGGAGAATCCGGTGATCAACCGGATCATCATCGAAGGCGCCAAGCGGGTGAAGGAAGACAAGATCCGCGAGGAGATCAGGCTGGCGCCGCGCCAGATCTTCACGCGCTCCAAGGCCCGCGCCGATCTCGCCCGCATCCTCGAACTCTATCGTCGCGGCGGGCGCTTCTCGGCCAGTGTCGAGCCCAAGATCGTCCAGCTCGAACAGAACCGCGTAGACGTCGTGTTCGAGATCAGCGAGGGCGACAAGTCCAAGATCCGCCAGATCAACATCCTCGGGAACGTGAAATTCTCCGAAGGCGAGATCAGGAAGCAGATGGCGTCGAAGCAGTCGCGCACCTGGCGCTTCTTCACCTCGAACGACACCTATGATCCCGATCGCCTGGCCTATGACCAGCAGAAGCTGCGGCAATATTATCTGACCAAGGGCTATGCCGATTTCCGCGTTGCTTCGGTGGTGGCCGAGCTGACGCCCGACAAGAAGGACTTCATCGTCACCTATGTCGTGGAGGAGGGCGAGCGCTACAAGTTTGGCAAGGTCGATCTCGAAAGCCAGTTGCGTGACATCAAGCCGGCCGAGTTTCGCCCGCTGATCCGCATCAAATCGGGCGACTGGTACAACGCCCAGCTGATCGAGGACACCGTCGAGGGCCTGTCCGAAACCGCCGGCCTTCTGGGCTATGCCTTTGCCGACGTGCGCCCGAACTTCGAGCGCGACAAGGAAAAGCTGGAGATGAACGTCACCTTCCAGATCGGAGAGGTGCCGCGCGTCTATGTCGAACGGGTGGACATCAACGGCAACACCATCACCCGCGACAATGTCATCCGCCGCGAGTTCCGCCTGACCGAGGGCGACGCCTTCAACTCGATCAAGGTGAAGCGCTCCAAGGACCGGCTGATGAGCCTGGGCTTCTTCCAGGACAAGCTGGACATCGAGCAGAAGCCCGGCACCACGCCCGATCGCATCGTGCTGGAAACCAACGTGCAGGAACGCCCGACTGGCGAGCTGCAGCTGTCGGCCGGTTTCTCCAACATCGAACGCTTCATCTTCTCGGCGAGCGTGCGGCAAAGGAACTTCCGCGGCCGTGGCCAGGAGATAAGGCTGTCGGCCAACATCTCCAGCTTCTCGCGTTCGATCGAGGCGGGGTTCACCGAACCCTATTTGGGCGGCCGCAACCTGGCACTGGGCTTCGACGTGTTCCGCCGCGATTTCCGCTCGTTCCGCTTCACCGGAAACAACACACGCGACACCACCTACACGCAGGTCGCCACCGGCTTCCAGGTGCGCACCGGCTTTTCGGTGACCGAGTTCTGGGCGGCCTCGTTGCGCTATGGCCTGTCGCGTGAGCAGATCGGACTGGACGAGGCGCTGTTCTTTACCAACGGGGTCTGCGATCCGCTGCGGGCCGGTCGCTTCCTGTGCGAACAGCTGGGTAACCGCACCATTTCCACGATCGGCTATTCGATCATCTACAACAGCCTGAACAACAATCTGCTGCCTACCACCGGACAGCGCTTCAGCTTCAACCAGGACGTGGCGGGCCTGCCGATTGGCATCAAGTTCATCACCACCCGCGCGAATTACGACTGGTTCACGCCGCTGTTCGCCGGGTTCGTGCTGAACCTGGGCGCCGAGGGCGGCTATGTCACCGGTTATGGCGGTCAGGACGTGATCCTGACCAACCGCTTCTTCCTTGGCCAGCCGCAGTTCCGTGGCTTCAACATCCGCGGTGTCGGCCCGCGCGTGCTGCGCCGGCCGCTGGATGCCACTGGCACCCCGGTCGCCGACCGTCGCCAGGCGCTGGACGACTCGCTGGGCGGCCGGGCCTATTATCTGGGCCGCGCCGAAATCCGCATTCCGTTGGGCTCGGCCGGTGCCGAACTCGGCCTGCGCCCGTCGATCTTTGCCGATGTCGGCGCGCTGTGGAGCCTGAAGACGCCGAGCCTGACCTGCCAGAACGGGCCGACCAGGCCTGCACCAAGGCTGCCCGGCCAGGTTGCACCGTGCCTGGTCACCGACGGTGTCTCCTCCGGCTTTGTCGAGGAGTTTCTGGGCAACACGCCGCGTCCGCGCGTGTCGGTCGGCATCGGTGTCAACTGGAACTCGCCGTTCGGGCCGTTCCGCTTCGACCTCGCCAAGGCCCTGCTCACCCAGCCGGGCGATGATCCACAACTCTTCCAATTCAACGTAGGGACTGCATTCTGATGAAGAAGACGCTTATTGCGCTGGCGCTCGCCACCGTCGCCACTCCGGTTCTGGCCCAGCAGCTGCCGCCGGCCGTGATCGTCACCGTGGATCGCCAGGAAATGATCGGCGCATCTGCTGCGGCCAAGGCGGCGCAGGCCGAACTGAAGCCCAAGGCCGACGCGCTGGCCGCGCGCCTCAACCAGCTGCGCACCAGCCTCACCGCCGAGGAAAAGACCCTGCGCGACACTGCCCCCCAGCAGGGCGCCGCGCCGGCCGCCGTGCAGGCCTGGCAGACCAAGGTGCGCGATTTCGAGACCCGTCGCGGCCAGGCGGACCAGGAGATCCAGCGCCGTCAGCAGGAAATCCAGCTGGCCGAACAATGGGTCGTCAAGCAGATCAATGATGGCGCCCAGCCGATCATCAGCACGATCATGCGCGAGCGCGGCGCCAATATCGCGGTGGATGAGCAGGTCACCATCCAGCATGCCGCCGCCATCGACATCACCGCCGACGTGATTGCCCGCCTGGATAAGGCGCTGCCAAAGGTGTCGACCACGCCGCCGGCCCCGCCGGCGGGCGCTGCCCCGGCCGCCGGCGC
>NZ_WMHO01000018.1 GCF_010994245.1 Sandarakinorhabdus rubra | reverse complement strand
TGGCGCAGGCAGCCGGCAATGCCGAGGCGCTGGCCGGCACCTCGCCCGCGATGATGGCCGATGAACTGGCCGGCAACGCCGCTGCCTTCGATCTGGTGCCGCGCGCCGCCGGCCTCGCCCGCCAGCCGCTGCTGGTGCTGACATCCGATGATGGCCTGAAACCGCTCACCGACCCCGTGGTGGCCGCCGCACGCGCCGCCGGCGGGCAGGTGACGGAAGGCCACCAGCCCACCGATCACAGCTGGTCCGATGCCCGCCTGGCGCTGGCACAGCGCATTCAAGACTGGCTGACGGCGCTGCCGCCCCGGCGCTAGCCGCCCGCCCCTAACCTCCAAGCCTGAGGCCAATCCGCCAGGTGCGGCCCGGCAGCGGCAGGCCGAGCTGGGTGAAGGTGACAGCGTTGCCAATATTGTCGATGGCGCCGATCAGCGACAGGCGCGCACCGGCAATGCGGGTGAGCGGCAGGCGTGTGCGCAGGTTGAACTCGGTGGCCGGCGGCAGCCGCGCCAGCCGGCCATCGGGCCCAAGATCGCGCGCCGGCCCGATGTGACGCGCCTCGATGCGGGCATCGAACGCCTCGCCGGGCGCCCAGTCGATCGCCAGCATCGCCTCGTGGAAGGGGCGCTGCGGCAGTGGCTGGCCATCGGCCTCGGCATGGAGGGCGCTGCCCGTCATCTCCAGCGTGATCCCGGCGGCCAACGGCAACTGCAGCGCCGCATCCAGCCCGAAGCTTGTCGCCGGCCCCTGGTTGAAGCGCTGCCGCAGCGTGCGGCCATCCACCACCAACAAGCGCTGCCCGATGCTGCCCGTCGCGCGCGTCCAGAAGGGGTTGACGGTGAGGGTGAGGCGCGTCGTCCGCCACACCAGCTCGGCATCAGCCAGCCACACCTGCTCGGGCGCCAGTTCAGGGTTGGGCGCGAACCGGCCGAGCGCCTCGCCGAATAGCTCGCGCGCCGAGGCAAAGCGGTTGCGCCGCCCGCCCGACAGGCTGAGCACCAGCGTGTCCGAAAGCCTTGTCTTCAGCGCCGCGGAAAAGGTCGCGGCCTGGCGGGCCGGCTGCGCTGGCTTGTCGCCAGTGATGGGGTTGCTGGACCGATCCAGCCCCAGCCCCAGCGTCAAGCCGGTGCGGGCACCCAATGGGACATCGGCCTCCACCCCGCCTGACGACAGGGTCTGGCGATAGCGCAGCACCGGCCCCGGCACGCCGGCCGGAAATTGCGTGTCGGTCTGCAGATGGTCGGCCTGGCTGTGCGACAGGCTCCAGCGCAGCGTTGCCGGGCCGGCGGCATGGGTGAGTGTCAGCCGCGCGCCCGCCGTGTCGTCATCATTGTCCTCTCGGGCCCTGAGGCTGGTGTAGCTGGCGTCGCGATAGGCGAGGATCGCCTGCCCGAACCATTGCCGCCAGGCCACCACGCGCGCCGTTGCCCCGCCCACCGGCAGCTCCAGCGCCGCTTGCGCCTGGGTGAGCTGCCAATCCGGGTACCGCCAGTAGCGCGGCGCATTGACCGCCGGATCACGATCGGATTCCGGCGCGATGCCACGCCTTGCATCGATGTGCAGCAGGCTGGCCCGCCACGTGAGCCCACCCGCCCTGCCGCCCACCGCGCCGAACAGGCTGGTCGCCGATAGATCCGTGTTGAACCGGCGGCGGCCCGGCGGCTGGCTGAACGGCAGCGCCGAGGTGCGGGCCACCACCAGAGCGTCCTGCGCCTGGTGGGCCACGCCCAGCGTCACATCCAGATCGCCCAGCGACAGCGCGGCGGCGCCCGACAGATTGGCCATGCCGAACGGCCCGGCCTGCGCCTGCGCCACCGCGCCCGATCGGCGGCTCTGCAGATCGACCGCGCCAGCCACGGCATTGGCGCCATATTCGATGGCGCCCGCCCCCTTCCTCACCGACAGGCTGCCGATGATGCCGGCCGGGATCAGCCCGAGGTCGATGCGGCCATCCCACGGCACTGCCAGTGGCGCGCCATCAAGGAACACCAGGGTCTGCCGCTCCTCGCCGCCGCGGACGCGCGGGGATGTCTCTCCGCGCGAATTGGTGCGGATGGCAACGCCGGGCAGGCCGCGCAGGGCATCGCCGATGCTGCGCGGCTGGCGATCAAGCAGGGCTTCGGCCTTCAGGCCAACCAACGGCGTTGCCACCCGGCCGGGCAGCACCGGCGCGGTGACGGTGATGAAGGCCTCATCAGGCAGGGCGAGGGGCATGGCGGCCTCGACCGTCTGGGCCGAGGCCGGGCAGGCGGCCAAGAGGCCCGCCGCCAGCAGCGACGGGCCGGGGAAAACGCGGCCCCTTGGCATGGCAATCGTCCTGCGGTTACTCCGCCGGCAGGCGGATCACCCCGACGCCCCTCTCGATGGTGATGGTGGTGCCGAACGGCGCGGACAGGCGCTGCAGCCGTTCCAGGATGCGCTGCGCCACCGCCGGGCTGGCGGTGCCGGGCACGCCCTTGGCGGCGCCTTCGACCGACGTGCCCAGATCGATCGGATGCAGCCTGATCTCCGCCACCTTGCCATTCACATAGCGGCTGACGGCGATGACCGATTCATACAGCACCGGATCGGCAAAGCTGCGGCTGTTGCGGGCCGCCAGCAGTTCGGGCGGCGTGGCATCGGCCGGGTTGACGCCGAACTGCTCGTACATGTCGAGCGGCACGTCATCGAGGCTGTTGTTCATCATGGCAAAGTTGCCGAGCGAATAGAAGATCGGCTTGCCCTTGTAGATCTCGATGCCGCGCAACTGGTGCGGGCCGTGGCCGACATAGACATCGGCGCCGGCATCGATCAGCTTGTGGGCGAAATCGACGGCGAACTGCGCCGGCACCTGGCTGCCGTTGCCCGGTTCATGGTTGTGCAGCGTGTAGACAACGAAATTGCCGATCTGGCGGGCCTGGCGCACGGCGCGCAGGTTGGCGGCCTCGTCGCGCTCGTTGATGACATAGCTGATATCCACAGGCGTCTTGGGCGCATCGGTCGCTTCGTAGCGCACGCCGCCCAGGCGCACCGGCGCGCCGGCACGGGCGCCGGCCACGCGGGCCAGCACCGCCAGATCGGCAGCGCTGACCTTGCCGACGCGTTCGGTGCGCACCGTGTTGGCGCCCGGCCGGCCGGGGACCTGGCCCAGCGGATCCGACGCGCGCGACTGCGGCGAAAAGCTGGAGGTGCCCGAGACCAGCGCCACGCGGCCGGCCGGCACGTCGATGTAGCGCGGGGCCCGCGCCGCCGCCATGGTGCGGCCGGTGCCGGCTGCGACCAGCCCGCCCTTTTCGAGATGCTCGAGCGTTTCGATGAGGCCCTGTTCACCCCAGTCGACCGTGTGGTTGTTGGCGTGACCGACAATGTCGAAGCCCATCTTGGCCAGATCGGGCACAATGGCCGGCGGACCCAGCATCCAGGTGCCGCCCGATTCGGCGCCGGGGCTGGCCTTGGTGGTCTTGAGATCGAGCACGCTGGTTTCGAAATTGCCGAACGTCACGTCGGCATCGCGCAGCAGCTTGACCATCGCCGGGGCCTGGCGCTCCACCGTCGCCAGCATCGGCCGCAGGTAGATGAGATCGCCGACCGCAGCGAAGGTGAAGCCATCGGCCACCGGCGCGTAGGGCACCGGCTTGATGTCCATCTGCTGGGCGCTGGCCGGTTGAACGGGGACGATGCCGGCACTGGCCAGCATCGCGCTCCCCAGCATGACCCTGGCCAGCAGCAGCCGGAACGCCCGGCTGCTGTTACCCCTTTCCGCGTTCCCGTTCATGGCAAGCTCCTCCCCATGATGGCCGGGATGCCCGTTCAGCCGCCGAAGTTGAAGCGCAAGCCGATGCGGAAGGTCCGGCCCAGATAGTCATACAGGGTCTGGTTGATGCCGGTATCCGGGTTCGACGTGTCCGACGGGCCCTTGCCGACCGGCACCGGATCCTCGTTGAAGAGGTTGCGGACCTGCAGGAAGAGCTGCGGCTTCCAGCGCTCGAACGGCAGCGTGTAGGACACGAAGGTATCGACGTAGAAGTCACCCGGGATGCGGTTGTTCTGGATAGTCCGGAACCGTTCATCCGTCGGATCGAACGGACAGCTCGACGTGCACTGGGTGAAGTCGTTGCTGTAGACGCCGGAGCTCAGGCCGCGACCGACCAGCTGGAAGTTGAACGTGTCGGGGATGGTGTAGTCCAGCGTCGCCCGGAAGGTCCACTTCGGCGGGCCGCCGAAGGTGTTCTGGCCAACGGTGTCGATCTTGGCTTCCACACCATTGTCCGTCGAGTTTTCCAGGAAGCGGGTCGCCACCGCACGCAGGGCGATGTTGCCCGGCGCATTCTTGAACATGGCGTCGAGATCGAAGCGATAGCTCACTTCAAAGTCGAGACCGCGCGCCCGTTCGGACAGGAAGTTGAACGGGCTGTTGGCGATCAGATACTCGTTGACGCCGGGCGCACCATTGGCCTGGGTGAAGCCGGGCTGGCCAAAGGCGATGGTCTGCTGGTTGGAAGCGCCCTGGTTGATGATGGCCTGCAAGCGCTGGCAGAGCTGCGGGTTCGTCCCGTCGAAGCAGCGGTCCATGATCTGCTGCGGCGTGACGTTGCCGATCGCCCCGTTGATCTTGATGTCGTAATAATCCACCGACAGGCCAAAGCCGGGCAGGTAGGATGGGCGATAGACGACACCCAGACCCAGCGTGTCGGCCTTTTCCGGATCGAGATCGAGGTTGCCGGTGACGGTCTGCGTGTAGCGGACCGCGGGGCGACCGGTTTGCCACGGATCGGACACCGAGTTGGTGTTGCGCGAGCCGGCCTGGAACAGTTCGCCCAGGTTGGGCGCACGGATGTCGCGCGACCGGGTGAAGCGCAGGCGAAGGTCGCTGATCGGCTGCCAGGTCAAGCCGGTCTTCCAGGTCACCACCGTGCCCGACTGGCTATAATCGGTATAGCGAGCAGCACCGCTGAACTCGAAGCCCAGCGGCAGGGTGAACAGGGTTTCCAGATAGGCTTCGGTGACATTGAACGAGCCCCGCGAGGCTTCGAAGTTGCCGACGACCCAGCCTGCCCGATACTGGTCCTCGACAAAGCCGCTGACCGCCTCGCGGCGATGCTCGACACCGAAGGCGATGCCGATCGGATCGATCAGACCGTTCTCGATCGAGGTCGAGAAGTTCACCGCCGCCACGTCCTGCGTGTACTTCTGGTCGGTATAGGGATCGCCGATGATGTAATTGATCACCGCCTGGCTGTTCACGCCGGTGCCGAAGCTGTTGTAGGGCAAGCAGCCCGCAAACAGCGGATCGGCGAGCCGCGCCGCCGTCGAACGGCAGACGATGTTGCCCGAACCGTCACGCACGGCATCGCGCGCATAACCGAGCTTGGTGCGGTTGATGATCTCGTTGAGCTGGATGCGGACGTCCGACACACCGTGCTGATAATAACCGTCGATGCCCCAGTCCGAACCCAGTGCTTCAAAGCGACCGGTGAAGCCGGCGACATAGCGCTGGACCCGGCGGTCGTTGTTGCTCTGGCGGCCGGGCAGGTCCGCATCCCAGCTGCCGATGGTGAAGTCACCAATGCCGGCGGCGATCATCTGGGTGCGCAGCGGTTCCGGGATGAACGGGTTGCGCGTGTTGACCGTGATGTTGCCCTTGCTGGTGAAATAGCCACCGACGTTGGTCGCCTTCGACTGGTTGTAGGTCGCCTCGGCAAAGACCTCGAAGTCATTGGTCACTTCAAAGCTGACCCGGCCGAAGATGCTCTTGACGTTTTCGCCCGGCTGCAGCGACGTCTGGTCAAAGTGCTGGCTCTGGAGATAGTCGCCACCCAGCGTCCAGGGGCTGTTGTTCAGGCGATTCTCGCCGAAATTATACCGGTTGATGGTGCCGCCGGGCCCGAAATAGGTGCCCAGGAATGCCAGCGACGCCTGGTTCTGGCTCGACGACGGCCGGGTGATGATGCCACCGGCCGTCAGCGTGTTGAGGCCGGTGCGCTCGCTGGCCAGCAGTTCCGGTTGCCCGTTGCCCTTCACATAGGCCGGGTTCTGGATCAGGTGCATGGCGCGGCTCGCCCAGGGCCGCGGCGCGCCGAGTACGCCGGCGCGGTCAAGGAAGTCGCCGCTCAGGAGGACATGGCCGCGACCGCCGGCGAACTTCATGCCGGCGGAAAGCGAGAGCCGGTAGGTGGCATCATCGCCATAAGTGGTCTCGCCGTAGGTGGCTTCGCCCTTCAGGCCAGTGAACTTCTTGTCGAGGATGAAGTTGACGATGCCGGCCACGGCGTCCGAGCCATAGACCGACGAGGCGCCACCGGTGACGACTTCGACGCTCTTCACCAGGCCCTGCGGGATGGTGTTGATGTCAACGGTGCCGTTGATCGCCGAGGCGACCGACCGGCGACCGTCGAGCAGGATCAGCGTACGGTTGGAGCCAAGGTTGCGCAGGTTGATGGTGTTCAGACCGGCCGTGCCGCCGCTGAGGTTGCGCTGCGTGTTGGCCGGCGTGACGCTGCCGACCACCGAAGGAATCCGGTTCACGAAGTCGGCCAGGTTCGGCTCGGCGCCAGCCTGGATCGCCGCCTGGTCGATCACCGTCACAGGGGTCGGCTGGTCAAAGCCGCTGCGCGTGATGCGCGAACCGGTGACCGTGATCTGTTCTTCGGCGGCTTCGTCGGCTGCGGCCTGGGCGGCCGGCGCTGCCGGCGCCGCGTCCTGCGCATAGGCGCCCGAGGCGGCACCAAGCAGCAGCGCGGCAATGATGGTCGTGCGACCATGGCGGGCCACGCCAAAGCCGGAAGAAGCGATGTCGGCGCCGCCGACGCGGATGATGGTGTTCATGTGAGCCCCCTCGGTTGTTGCGGCCCTGTAACGTGGCCGAAACAGTGGTGCAACGCCCGGCATGGTGAAATCTGCCCGACTCGTCGCAAGGCGGGGCATTTTTGCAACACTGGCCGGCATGGGTGCCGGACGTTGCAGGCGCGGCTCGGGCGGCGGCCGCGCGGGGATGGCCGCGCTTGCCTTTTGGTGTCGAATCGGCTTCTCTTGACGCGGGGAACCTGCGGCGACGGCGAGCAGGATGACTGTTTTACATCATAAAATTGAGGGGGTTGTCCATGAAGCATGCTGCATTCCGGGCCATTGTCGGCGCGTTCCTGGCCACGGCGGCCGTGGCCGTCCAGGCGCAGGCCTATGATCCATCGTTGTGGTCGGGCCTGCATTATCGCCAGGTCGGCCCGTGGCGCGGCGGCCGTGTCACCACCGTCACCGGCGTGCCGTCACAGCCGCACACCTTCTTCATGGGCTCCACCGGCGGCGGCGTGTGGAAGACCACCGATGCCGGCCACAGCTGGACCAACCTGACCGACGGGCAGATCCCCCTCGGCTCGATGGGCGCGGTCGCGGTGGTGGAGAGCAACCCCGACATCATTTATGCCGGCACCGGATCGTCGAAGATCCGCAGCAACGTCTCGATCGGCAAGGGCGTCTGGAAGTCGGTCGACGGCGGCAAGAGCTGGGCGTTCATCGGCCTGAAGGACGTGGGCCAGATCTCCACCATTCGCATCAACCCGGCGAACCCGGACGAGGTGTTCGTGGCCGCCACCGGCAACCCGTTCAAATATTCGCCCGACCGCGGCGTCTATCGCACCCGCGATGGCGGCAAGACCTGGAAGAAGGTGCTGTTCATCAACGACACGCTGGGCGCCGCCGATCTCGAGTTCCAGGCCGATGATCCCAAGGTCCTCTATGCCGCCATGTGGCACGGCATTCGCCGGCCGTGGACCATCACCTCGGGCAGCACCGATGGCGGGCTCTACAAGTCCACCGATGGCGGCGAGACCTGGACCAAGCTGGGCGGCGGCCTGCCCACCGGCCTGTTCGGCCGGGCCAATGTGGGCGTCAGCAAGTCGGCGCCGAACCGGCTCTATGCCCTGATCGAGGCCAAGCCGGGCATGGGCCTCTATCACTCGAACGACTATGGCAAGAGCTGGACGCTGGTGAACAGCGAGGGGCGGCTGACCACCCGGCCCTTCTATTACACCACGCTGGGCGTTGACCCCAACAATGCCGATGTCGTGTTCGTCGGCAACGAGGGCTGGTTCAAGTCCACCGACGGCGGCAAGAAGTTCACCGTGCAGGAGACCCCGCACGGCGACAACCACGACATCTGGATCAACCCCAAGGACAGCATGATCATGGTGCAGTCCAACGACGGCGGCGCCAACGTCTCGCTGGATGGTGGCAAGACCTGGTCGGGCCAGGCCAACCAGCCGACGACCGAGATGTATCAGGTCGCGGTGGACAACCAGTTCCCCTACCGCCTCTATGGCGCGCAGCAGGACAACACGACCGTCATCGTCCCCTCCCGGCCGCTGGGTGACGGCCAGGGCTTCACGGTCGGGCCGGGCTGCGAGACCGGGCCATCCATCCCCAAGATCGATGATCCCAACATCGTCTGGGGCGGCTGCAAGGGCCAGTTCAGCCGGCTTGACCTGCGCACCAACCGCAATGAGCAGCAGTACTGGATCGGCAGCGAATCCCTGTATGGCAGCCATCCCAAGAACCTGCGCTTCCGCTTCCAGCGCGTGGCGCCGATGGAGGTGCACCCCACCGAGCCCAACACCATCTATTATGGCTCGCAGTATGTGCACCGCTCGAAGGACGGCGGCGTCAACTGGGAGGTGATCAGCCCGGATCTCACCGCCAACCCGCCGGAGCGCCAGATGGCCTCGGGCGATCCGATCACCATCGATGCCACCGGCGAGGAAGTCTATTCCACCGTCTATGCCATCCGCGAAAGCACGGTGAAGCCGGGCGTCATCTGGGTCGGCTCCAACGATGGCCTGGTGCATGTCACCCAGGATGCCGGCAAGACGTGGAAGAACATCACGCCCAAGGGCCTGCCGCCCGGCGGCCGCGTGCAGAACATCGAACCCGGCGTGCGCGATCCCGGCACCGCCTATGTCGCCATCCACCGCTATCTGCTGGGCGATTTCGCGCCCTACATCTATCGCACCGACGACTATGGCCAGAACTGGACGAAGCTGACCGACGGCAAGAACGGCATCGCCGCCGACGAGCCGACCCGCGTCGTGCGCGAGGACCCGGAACGGCCCGGCCTGCTCTATGCCGGCACCGAATTCGGCATGTATGTCTCGTTCAACCGCGGTGCCACCTGGCAGAGCTTCCAGAACGATCTGCCGGCCACCCCGGTGACCGACATCAGGCTGGCACATGGCGACCTTGTGCTCTCCACGCAGGGCCGCGGCTTCTACATTCTCGACAATCTGAGCGTGCTGCGCCAGCTGCCGGCACCGGGTGAGGCGACCACCGCGCCGCGCCTGTTCAAGCCGGCGGTTGCCACCCGCATCAACGCCGAGGGCGACATGGGCGGGCCGGCCAGCGAAGGCCCCGAATATATGCTGCCGGGTGCCCAGATCGATTACTATATCCCGCCGCAGGGTGCCGGCACCAAGGTGACGATCAGCATCCTCGATGCCAATGGCCAGACGCTGCGCAGCTTCTCCAGCGACGGGCCGGAACCACGCGCCGGCGGCGGCTTCCGTTATCGCCCGGTCTACAAGACCAAGCTGGAAAGCAAGGCCGGCATGCACCGCCTGGTCTGGGATCTGCGTCACAGCGGCCAGACCCGCGCGATGCCGGCCGGGGTGCGCACGCCGGCCGGGCCGATGGTGCCGCCGGGCAACTACACGGTGGTGATGACGCACGGCAGCGTCACCGCCAGCCAGCCGCTCACGGTGCGCGCCGATCCGCGCGTGCTGGCCAGCGGCGTCACCGTTGCCGACCTCGCCGAGCAGTATGAGCACAACGTGAAGGTGCAGGCGTTGGTGAACGACACCAACGTGGCCGTGGCCCGGCTGCGCGCCGCGATGAAGGACCAGGCCGACGCCGCCAAGGCCGCCGCGCTGAAACCGATCGCGGACAGGCTGTTGACGCCGCCGGTGCGCTACAGCCCGCCGGGCCTCGACACGCACGTGACCTACCTGAAGAGCCAGACCGATGGCTATGACGGCAAGGTCGGCAACCATCCCAAGGAACGCTATGTCGAACTGCGCCGCGCGATCGACGAGATCACCGGCCAGCTCGACCGCGTCCTCGGACCGGCACAATCGGCCGCAGCGCCGACCGCCGACGCGCCGGTGAACTGACTGCGACATCAGGCGGCGGCCCACAAGGGTCGCCGCCAGCCGCCGCCAATTCGGGGCTTTGCACACAGCCGTCGAAAAAGGGGTGGTGCGCTTACGGGCATCGAATAGAGTCCATAATAACCTGACATAGCTGTTGTTTTTGGGCGAGCACGCTCGACAGGCCCCCAAATAGGCCCCCAGTTGAAGCGGTTGCATCAGAAAATGTGCGCTAGACACAACACTGCTCGGTCAGGCCTTTCGCCTAATCCGGTCAATCAAGGCGGCGATATCAGGATCATCGTTTGCATGATGGGTGCGGCTAGCCGCCCGGATCAATTCCCCCTGCCGATGCACCGGCACCTGCCCGTATGAGGTGAAGGTGGTCAACACATCGGCATGGCCAAGATTCTGGCTCCAAGCCTTCATCTCTGCTGGCGACAGGTTCAACGACATCGCGTGGCGCACCAGCATGTCGCGGAAGCTGTGCGGGTTGAAATAGGGCAGGCCGGCGGCAGTGAAGGCACGGCGAAAGACGTCACGGATCGGCGATGTGGTGGCCCAGCCGTGGCGGGCAAGGCCACGCGGCGCGAAGCTGCCGGTATCGTTCAGGCCCATGCGCGTGGCAGGGAACAGCGGATCAGCTGGCCCCCACAGGTGATCGCGGCACAGTTCATCCAACCAAGTGTGCACGATAGCCAGCGCCTCACCGCCCACCGGCATGAAGTAGGTACGAAAGCTCTTGCTGAACTTGGTATCCACGGTGCGAGCATCCTGATCAACGAAGCCCTCTGCCGTGTTCACATGCCCCAGCCGCAACGATGCCAGCGCGCCCACCCGCGCGGCGGTCAGCGCGGCAAAGGCGATCAGGGCACGGTCGCGGCGCTCCAGCACGGTGGCGGACGGCATCGTGACCAACACATGATGCACTTGCGCCAGCGTCGGCACCTGCTTTTCCCGGCGGGCGCGCGCGATCGCCACCTCTTTCTCAGACAGATTGAAGTATGCGGCATCGTCATAGGCGATGTGCGATTTGTAGCCCGGCTGGTGCGCCAGCCAGAAGAAGAAGGCCTTCAGGTCGCGCAGCGTCGACAGCAGCGTGGCCTTGGCCAGTCGTGCGCCGGTGCGGGCGTTCTGCGCCTCGCCCAGCCGTTTCTTGAAGGCCACGGCCTGCTCGCGGTGAAAGCGCTTGAAGTCCTTGGCGCCCGTCGCCTCCTCGAACCGCGCTAGCGCCTTGGCGATGCCGTCAACCGTCGCCTGGTCCCGGCCCAGCGCCTCCTTCAAGTACCGAAAATACTCACGCTTGATCCGTTCGTTCGCGGCGTTGTGTTTGGCCATGGTTGCTGCTGCCTTTCCTTGTCACAGTTCAGGGAGGGTCAGGTTCGCCCACTTAGGCTTGGCTAAGCCTCCACGAGCTGGATGGTGCATCCCGGCATGATGCGCGCCAGATCGACCCATCGGGCGCGGCGATGAATGATAGCTTCGCATTGACTACAGATCGCCCGCAGGTTGCCGCTGGTGGGCGTCATCGGCAGGAAATCGACCATGCCCAGCGCCGGCTGGCGCGGCTCTCGACAACGCAAACAATAGATTGTGCCGTGCGTGCACGGGCGCTTTCGACGAGCGCGCTGGTTGCACAGGAAGGCCCGGACGGTCGCGCCCTGGAACAGGATCGGGCGTGACTTGTCGATCGGCTCCAGCCCCCTGCCCTGCCAATGGCGAATGGTGTTCTTGTGCACACCGCAACAGATGGCCAGTTCGGCGATGCTGTAGCTGTGGTGCAGCTTCACCCGGTTTGGGGATGCCCCTCGCGTTGGCATCGGAGTCAGGCCTTGCCTTCAACCAGCCGGCGGATCGACTCCGCCCGTATGAGGGTCCGCCGGCCTAATTTGAAAGCGTCAAGCCGCCCATCGGCGATCATGGCGTAAATGGATGTGCGGCCAAGGCTCAGGGCCTTGGCAGTATCGTTGATCGAATAGGCGAGCCGTTCCACGTCCAATTCTCCTTTGATTCTGGCGGGTGCCAGCGGACATGGAGAAGCATCGACGAATCCTGGCGGTGTGTCGGACGATAGGGCCGAAAATGGGCCGGCAATTCAGCAGCGGAGAATTTCAGGCCTTTGAGATCTCATCCCAGATGCGTTTGGCATAAGGCCGGACTGTGCTTTCAGATGGCTCCTTGTCGCCCTTGGTAAGCCAGCGTTGTATGGCCAGTTCGACATCCGCCTGCTGGGCTGGCTTTAGATCACCTCGGTAAATACTGCCCCAGATGGCAGCGACAGCCGCTTCCCAGTCGTAGCGTGGCTTCCGCCCGCGCTTGCGGTCAATCAACTCTTCCGCGGATGCCGATGGGACATGATGATCAGCCAATGAACTGCGGAGAAAATGGACGCCCGACAGGCTGATTTTCTCGGGGCCACGCGGCGCATTGCATCGGTGCGTGAACTTTCCCTGTTCCCAATTCGGAGCGCCTCCATAGGAATCGCCCTGGCCCGACCAGAACCAGACTGGAACGTCCCACTCGCGCTCCGCCCATGGCTGGGCTGAGCGATCATAACCTTGCCCCTCTGCCAGAACGGCCCTCGCCGAAACCATGCCGAGGCGTGCCAACTCCAAAATGCTGTCACCTGCCGCTGCCGGATTATGGCCCATCACCGTGTAGGCAAAGCGCCTGGCTTCCATCGCGGTCATCCACTCGGCATTGCCGGCAACCGAACAGCGACGGGAAGCAGCCGCGCGCTCTTCGACCGGCAAAAGCTCCAATATGCCAGCAAGACCAAACTCCACGCCAAAGGCGCGGTATTGAATGCGACTGTCTATCCAAGTGGAAAAATCGCCAGCCGTCCAATTGGCCTCCAGCGCCGCATGGCCTTCGGCCCACCAGAACCACTTTGGCAGCCCGACATCGCGGTGAACGGTTGTCTCGAATTCAAACTGGCGTGCACGGGCAGCAATCAACCCAGCATGGAGCCGCTTGCAAATGGCAAACTTGCTCTTCGCAAGCTCATAGGCAAGCTGCGTAGCAATCCATTGTTCCGCCATGTCCAATCTATTGGTACCATACTCGAAACTTGCAAGCCCCTGTACTTGAAATCAGCCCCGGCGAATTAGCTGTATGGGAACAATCTCTGCCCCGACCCGCAGCCGATAAAAATACTCCGCCCGCCATCGCGCCATGTCCACCCGTTCCTTCCAATGGACACCGGGATCATAGCCAGCGCGAACGATGCCCTTTTGCGCCAGCGCCATCGCCCGCTCGATAGCAAGGGGTGGACGGCACAAGACATTCTGGTGTGTAACGCATGGAAACCGACAGTGGCGCTCGATAGATTGTAAGCGGCAATACAGTTCTTGGGCCGGGAGCAGAATGTCTGTTCATCGCCAGCCTGTTGGGAAAGCTGCACTTCGGGGTTGGCGCCCATCCGCATCGCATCTGAGGACAGAAGAAAAAGGGGGGCAGAGAAATCTGACTCCCGTTGCCGATCTCCGGGTGGCCAAATGCGTCTCTAGTCCTGGGGTCGGAACACCGGGGTCGACAAGCCGCTGAAAAGCGGGACAATATCCCGCCATATCCCGGGTCAGAAGAAATCAATGTTACCTCGATTGCCCTGGGCGCCTTTGCCAACGAGATGAACCTTGTCGCGCGCGATCACGGCGAGGCGATCTCCAAATTCACCTCTCCCGTCGCATAGGTGTAGACGAGGACATGGCCGGCGCCGCCATTTACCTCGCAAGCCGCGCCAGGGATTATGTTATCGGCGGCACGATCACCGTGGATGGCGGCATCGCCCATGCCAACACCGGTGCCGGCTTCTCCGATTTACGAAATCGCTTCACTTGGGTTGCTCTCCGTTTCGGTCTGATCAGTATTCAACCACCTGCATGGCCGATGCACCGCCGCGGTTCTGATGGGAAACGCCTCGGTGGGATCACGGATGGACCAGCCCTGTTTGTCGCATTGTGAATGGTGGGCAATCGCACCACTGGGGCTGGTGATGGCAGATTGTAGAAGCCGTCGGATTGGACGATTTGGGGGCTTCAGATGGCAACGCAATCCACGTTTCGGGAACCGGCAATCCGCATCACGGCAATGCCGGCCGATGCCAATCCCGCCGGAGATATCTTTGGCGGATGGCTGATGGCGCATATGGACATGGCGGCAGGCATTGTTGCCGCCCGTCGCTGCAAGGGCCGGGCAGCCACCGTGGCTGTGGAGGCTATGAAGTTTCTGCAGCCGGTGCGCGTCGGCGACGAGGTGTCAGTTTATGCCGAATTGGTTGAGACTGGACGTACGTCCATGACGATCGACGTCGAGGCATGGCGCCGGGATCGAGCCGGCAGTGAGCGTTCAAAGGTCACCCAGGCGCGCTTCATCTTCGTCGCAATCGACGCAGAGCGCCGGTCGCGGGTGATACCTCCATGCGAAGGTGAGAATGAACCCTGCCAGAGCCAGTAATCAACGAAATGGTCGGTGCCGACCAGGAGGTGCGTATTGGGGGGTGGTCAAACGGACACTCAGCAATGGCAAGGATTTGGCTGGCTCCTGCCGTCAGTTGCAAAGACCGTGACGACCCAGTCTGGACCGATAATCGGATCTTCGAGGCGTTCATGAACGGATGACCGCTCTCGGGATCGTGCATCGCGTAGGGGAACGACCGCAATGAGGGCGCAATGCAGAAGTTGCAGCAAGGGCGTGAGCAGCCACCCGCTGTCAACCGGCCGCTCTCATCGGCACCACCTCCGCGCCCTTGCGGAGGACATCGAGATAATCCGCCCACCACTGGGCCATGTCCACACGCTCATGCCAATGGGCAACGCGATTATTGGGAGAGACGACAATGTCCTTGTCCCCCGACGCCATCGCCCGCGCGATATCAACGGGGGTCGGCACAAGACTTTCCGGTGCGTAAAGCATGGCAACCGATAGTGGCGGTCGATGGACTGTAAGAGGAAATACAGTTATTTGGCCGTTGCCGGAACGTCAGGTCACCGGAATTCGGAGCAACCGAAGCGGTCAAGACGGAGCCCATGATCTGCCAGCTCAGCCGGCTTCGTCTGCCGCAAGCACAAGGCGCCAGATGATCGCGCCGATGGCCGCACCGGCAAGGGGTGCCAGCCAGAACAGCCAGAGCTGGCCAAGGGCGGCCGTTTCAGCGAACAGAGCGACGCCAGTCGACCGGGCCGGATTGACAGACGTGTTGGTGACCGGGATCGATACCAGGTGGATCAGCGTCAGGGCGAGGCCGATGGCGATGGGGGCGAAACCCTGCGGCGCGCGCGCGGAGGTGGAGCCCAGAATGACGATCAGGAAGCCGGCGGTCAGGATCACTTCGACCAGCAGCGCAGCCGTCATGCCATAGCCGCCCGGAGACAATTCGCCAAAGCCATTGCTGGCAAAGCCGCCCGGGCTCCAGCCGGCCTTGCCTGATGCCACCGCGAACAGGGCAACAGCGGCAAGGGCAGCGCCTGCGATTTGCGCCAGCCAGTAGAATGGCAATTCCCGCCAGGAAAAGCGGTTCGCCAGAGCCAGCCCAAGCGACACGGCGGGGTTGAAGTGCCCGCCCGATATATGACCGACGGCATAGGCCATGGTCATCACGGTGAGGCCGAAGGCCAGCGACACGCCGACAAAACCGATGCCAAGTTCCGGGTAGCCGGCCGCCAGCACGGCCGAGCCGCAGCCGCCAAACACCAGCCAGAAGGTGCCGAGAGCTTCGGCCATGAGTTTGCGCAGCATGAGCAATCCTGTGTTGGGGTGAAAGGTGTCGGCCGGCGCTCAGGCCGTCATGATCACGAAATCTTCCGCCGAGCGGCGATCAGGATGCAGCGGCAGATCAGTGGTGACCATCAGCATGCCGGGGTGCAGGCGATCGTGCACGGCAGCCCTGAAGCCTTCATCGGCACCCACCCGCCGCAGGATGCTGCCTTGCGGCACCTCCACCGGCACGCCGTGGCTGTCTGAATAACCGATTGCGTGCCAGCGGAGTGCGGCGCCGCCGTCATGGGCTTCGATCAGCGAGAAGACATGTTCGCCAAGCCCCGTTCCGTCCGCGACTTGTGCTGCCGTTGTGGCAACGGTGCGGCCATTTTCGAGCAGCACGGCCTCGCCGCTGGCCGCGCTCACCAGCACGGTGATCGCCGGTTCCGCCACGGGCAGCGCACGGCTCTTGAGCTTGGCGACAGCAGCGTCCATCCCGCCCGCCGCATCGCCGGTCAGCAACAGGCCGGGATGCACGATGTCCACCGGATCGGCGTGGCTGCCCGCCAGGATGACGGGTGTGCCGACGTGGGTGATGCCGAACACCTTCTCCGAAAAGGCCATCGGCAGCCGCACGCAGCCATGGCTGGCCGGATAGCCGGGCAGCTTGCCGGCGTGCAGAGCAATGCCATCCCAAGTCAGCCGGTTCATGTTGGGCATCGGCGCATTGTTGTAGGTGCTGGACTTGTGGTCCTTGTCCTTCTGCAGGATGGTGAACACGCCCGTTGGCGTTTCATGCCCCGGCTTGCCGGTCGAGCAGGTGGACACACCGATTCGGATGCCGCCGCGATAGACATGCACGCGCTGATCCGGGATCGACACGATGATCGCCACCGGGCCGGCGGGCGAGCGTTCCGGATGCCAGGTGAATTCGCCGGGCTTCAGATCCCGGATGTCCTTCAGGGTTTGGGCGATGGCGGCCGGCGCCAGCAGGCCGGCACCCAGCCCGGCCATGACACGGCGGCGCGTATATCCAGTCGTCACCCTTGCTTCTCCCCTTTCTTGGCACCCAGACATATAGCTCCGCTGGCGTTGATGTTCATTTGGCGCAGGCACCTTTTGGCTGGCGCTGCCATGGGCCGGGCATCACATGGCCGCGGCGGACCGCCATGACTAGCAGCACGATGCCCGTGGCCGTGCAGAGCCCGAACGCCGTGAGCGAGGCCTCGATCCCGAACTGGCCACCGGTCAGCAGGTCGGGCCCCTCGATCGTCGGGCGGATCAGCCCGGGCGCGGGCGCATTGCCCGATACGATGCCTGAGAAGACGGCGGACTGGGTGTAGTTCCACCCCATGTGGAAGCCAATGCTCAGCCACAGCCGCCGGGTGACCATGTAGGCGGCCGCCAGCAATATGCCGGCTTCGACCGTAATGAAGATGGCCCCGGTGATGGTGGCCTCCGGATTGATGAGGTGCAGGAAGCCGAACACGAAGGAGGAGATGGCCAATGAAACCCAGCTGCCCAGCCATTCCTCCACGACGCGGAACAGCACGGCGCGAAACACCAGTTCCTCGAAGAAGCCGCTGCCCAGCGCCGCGGCAATCTCGGGCACCATGTATGACACGGGATTGAACCCATCGATGCGGTAGATGCCCAGCAGAATCAGGATGCCCACACAGCCGGCATAGAGCCCGCAGCCAACCAGCAGGCCGATGCCAAGCTCCTTGACCAGCGGACCCAGCGCCAGCTCGCTGACCGGTCGGCGTTCGATGAAGCGCACGAAGGCGACGTAGATGGCGGCGGCAGCGATCATCATGGCGACCACGGCGGCGATACGAAGCACCGGCTGCGCAACAAACTGGTCCATGAACTCGGCGTATGTGGCCATGAACATGAACAGCGGGGCGCCCAGCAGCAACAGCCGTGCAAGCGGATGCTGGATGATGCGCAACGGGGCCGGCGGCGCCGTGGCGGGAAGCGTATTCATTCCGGACATCAGCGCTGGTCCTGGAGCCGGAACGTTCCTCACCAGATCTTCACCCGCTTTTCGGGCGGCAGATACAGCTTGTCGCCGGGCTTGACGTTGAAGGCCCGGTACCAGGCGTCGACATTGCGGACGATGCCATTGACGCGGAACTCGCCGGGGCTGTGCGGATCGGACAGGGTGCGGCGGCGCGTTTCGCCTTCGCTGGTGATGTTGCGCCACAATTGCGCCCACGCCAGGAAGAAGCGCTGATCGCCGGTGTACCCGTCGATCACCGGTGCCTTGCCGCCCTGCTTCTCCTTCACATAGGTCTGATAGGCGGCATAGGCGACCGACAGCCCGCCCAGATCACCGATATTCTCACCCAGATTCTGGCGACCGTTGATCTTCAGGCCCGGCAGCGCCTCATAACCGTTGAACTGATCGACCAGCCCGGCGGTGCGCTTCTCGAACTCGGCGCGGCTGCCTGCCGTCCACCAGTCGCGCAGCTTGCCGTCACCATCGGAACGACTGCCCTGATCGTCGAAGCCGTGGCCAAATTCATGGCCGATCACCGCGGCAATGGAGCCGAAGTTCACGGCCGCATCCGCCTTGGGATCGAAGAAGGGCGGCTGCAGCACGCCGGCCGGGAAGGTGATGCTGTTGAGGCCGGGGCTGTAACCGGCGTTGATCTCCTGCGGGGAATAGGGGAACTCCCAGTCACGCGTGCCTTCGGCCAGCTTCTTCAGGCTGTCGGCCTGTTTCCAGGCGATAAGGCGGTTCTGGTTGCCGACAAGATCATCGGCCGCGATGCGCACGCCGGAACGATCATGCCAGCGTTCCGGAAAGCCGATGTGGCTCGTCACCTTTTCCAGCTTCTTCAGCGCCTCGGCACGGGTGGGCGCATCCATCCACTCCAGCTTGCCGATGCGATCGCGGAAGGTGGCGCGCAGATAGCCCACCATCTCGTTGACCGTGTCGCGATCGGTCTTGCCGAAATATTCATCGACATAGATGCGGCCGATCTCCTCGCCCAGTACAGCGTTGACGGCTGCCACGCTTTCGAGATCGCGTGGGCGACGCTGCGTGGCGTCCGAAAGGCGCTTGCTGTGGAACTCCCAGTGCGCCTGCACCCAGGGCTCGGACAGCGAGTCCGACCAGCCATCCAGCGTCTTGAACAGCAGAAAGGATTGCAGATCGGCCACCGGCGTTTCGGCAAACAGCCTGGCCAGATCGCGCACGGCGGTATCTGTCGTCACCTTGATTCGCGGTTGGCCGTCCAGCTTGAGTTCGGCCATGAACGCCGCCCATGGGAAACCGGGCGCATAGGCCGCCAGTGCTGCCGGCGACATGACATTGTTCATGCGCACCACGTCACGGCGCTCGGCCAGGCTCCAGTGGCGCTTGGCGATCTCGATCTCCAGCGCCAGCACTTTGGCGGCGCGGACATCGGCATCGGGAATGCCCGCACGGCGGAAGCTGGACGCGATATAGTCCTGCAGCGCCTTGCGGTGACCGATATAAGGCTCTGCATCGGCCAGATAATAGTCGCGGGACGGCATGGTGAGCCCACCCGCGCCAACGCCGGCAATCTGGTTCTTGGGATTGTCGGCATCGGCCAGCACGCCGCCGGCGATGAACCCGTCCATCCACGGCCAAGCCATGACGCGGGCCAGCTCGGTGCGATCCTTGAGGCCCGAGATGATCGATAACGTGCTGGCGATTGGCGTGATGCCCAGCGCATTGCGCCTTTCCATGTTGGCGTGGGACCGGTGGAAATCGCCGATCATCTGTTCTGGGCTGCCCGGCTCGTCGGTGCTCTGCCGAGATTCCTCGATGATCCCGGCTACCCGCTGTTCGGTGGACAGATAGACCTCAACGAAGGCATCGATGTAGGGCACGCCGGGCGGCGGTTTGGCGACCTTCAGCCAGGCTTCGTTGACATAACGGTAGAAATCATCGCCGGGTCTGACCGCCTTTGAGAAGCCGGAGGTGTCCACGCCCCACTGTCCGATCGCCGCCTTGGGGGGAGTTGTGGAGGGAGCCGCAGCTGCTGGCCCACCCGTCAGCAGCAGCGCCACTAGGGCGGTGGTCATGGCAAGACACGAACGCGATTTCATCACCTGGCTCCCCCGAACCTCGCCGCGATCAGCCGCCGACCACGAAGGCGTCGACAATCTCGTAGACTTCCACCGTGCCTATCCGGATGATGCTGACATCGCCCTGCCGGGTGACGCGCATCGGCGCATTGGCATCGCTGCTGCTGGCGCGACCATTCTTGAAATAGATGTGACGCTGGCCGCCGTCTGCGGTGGCGATTTCTACGGTCGCCTCGCCCATCGCCATCCGCATCACGCCTGCTTTACAGCGGGTCTTGGCCATGCCGGCGGCCGTGATGCATGGGATCTCGGCGGTGGCGTTGTAGTTGGTGCCGGGCACCTTTGCGTCGACACTGGGGCGCATGCCGCCGACCGCGGCACCACGACCCGTCACGCCAATGCTGATCGTATAGTTGGCCGTAGCGCCGCGTCGGCCGCTCGCACGCATCTGGTAGACACGCACCGTGTTGGCACCCGTGCCCGGCACCGGCCCGCTGAAGTTATTGCCCTGGGTCGAACCGATGAATACGGCCTCCCCGGTTGAACCCGGCGCCATCACGTTGAAATAGGCTCGCCCGTCCGGATTGGTCAGCCTCACCGTCATGGTCTGCCCGGCGCGCGCGTTCACAATATAGTCGCGGTATTGATTTCCCTTGATGCTACCCTTCAGTGTTGTCGATATCGCACCCCGTGCAAACGTCACCGCCGTCTGCTGCTGCGCAAGAGCTGGCTGAGCAATCAACGCGCAGACCGAAACGATCGATGAAATCAAGGCCTTCTTCATTTTTCTCTCCATTCGCACTGTACTAGTGAAAGATTTATTTAATTATTACTTGTATCATTCTGCAATTTGTTGGATGATTTCGATCATGCTCCAACAATCGCACCTTCTGCAACGCCATCTGGTTGCATCCATTGTCGCCATTCTCCCCATACCGGCAGCTGCCCAGCCGGCGCCCGTGCCACCGCCGCTTGAACAGGCTGGTGCCGATTGCACGCGGCCGCAGTATGCCTCCGACACGCTGGTCTGCGGGGATGCAGAGCTGCGCGCCGTGGATGCCGAAGTGACCGGCGTGGCCCAGGCGTTGCCCCGCCTGGCCAGCGGCCCCTTCTGGGAAAGCCAGAATGACTGGACGCGCCGCCGCAGCCGCTGCGCCTTCGAAGCCGATCACCGCGCCTGCCTCGCAGCCGCCTACGCAAACCGCCGCGCCGTGCTGGTCGCCACGACGGCTGCCGCAAGCCGGCCGCTGCGCTGCGATGGTGCATGGC
>NZ_WMHO01000179.1 GCF_010994245.1 Sandarakinorhabdus rubra | reverse complement strand
GGGCACGGCGGCAACGGCGGCGGGGGCGGCGGCGGAGGCGGGGGAGGCGGCGGCGGAGGGGGAGGCGGGGGAGGCGGTGGTGCTTCCTGGCCACCCAGGTTGAAGGTCAGCGTCGCCAGCACCGAATGCGACTTGAAGTCCGATTCATAGGTGGAACCGAACTGGTTGTCGTCCACCTTCACGTTGTTGACCTGAAAGTAGCGATACTTCACGCCGAGATCGACCGTCTTGCTCACCGGGAAGCGGAAGCCGGCTAGGCCCTGCCAGGCAAAGCGCCAGTCGCTGTCGTCAAAGAAATTGTTCTGCGCAAGGCCGGTGAAGGTCACATCGTGGCTGACCCGCGCGATCCCGGCGCCGCCGCCCAGGAACACCTGGAAGCCGTTGTCCTTGCCGATGTCGATCAGGCCGTTGCCCATGAAGCTGAGCGCGCTGGCCGAACCCTCGTTCAGTGCCCCGTTGGCTCGGGAATAGGTTTCGATCGCGGTGACGCCACTGCCGGCGCTGAGACGGCGAACGAAGCTGTTGAGCGTGGCCCGGCGATAGCTAGCTTCGGCTTCGAGCCTGAACCCGCCGAAGTCATAGCCGAGGATGCCGCCGAAATCATAGCCCGTGCGGGGATCGGACGTGGCCGTGTTGTAGTTGTTGACGGCCGAATCATCCGGCCGGTCGCGGATGCGGGTGAAATCGGTAGTGCGCGGGAACATCACGCCGGCATCGAGTTCGATGTACCATTGCTTTTCCTTGGCAAAGGCCGGCACGGACAGCACGGTCGACGCCAGCGCCCCTGCAATCAACATAGACTTCATAAATTCCCCCAGAAAGACGCGCGTTCGCGATGCCTGTCAGACACGCGTATTTTCGCAATACTGCGGGACGCAAACGCCGGGACAGGTCAAGTCGAGCCAATTTCTTGACGATTTACGCCAAAAAACCGCGTCAGAATCGGCCGCACCTCGCAGGCTTCATGTCTGTCGCGGCGAATTGTCCAAGACGTCGCTGACAGCGCGGCGTTCCGGATTGCGCAGCAGCCACAGGCCGTAAAGGGCGATGGGTGCCACCAGGGCCAAACCAGCGAACATATTCGTGGAACCACCCGCTGGCGTCGTCCTGTTCGGATCGGCAGAACCCAGGAACACGGCAAGATCCCAAAGCCAGTGTCCCACCATGATCGGGATCAGCGATCGGGTGCGGATGCGCATGGCGAGAAAACCAAAGCCGCTGAGAAAGGCGTTGAGGGCCTGGATGCCGGCATCGCCGAGTTCGCCGGTGATGAAGCCGTTCAGCAGGTGGACGCTGCCGAACAGCGCCGAGACCAGCAGAGCGCCGGGCCAGAAGGCGAGCGCCTTGCGCGCCGCGCCCCACAGCACTCCACGGAACGCCAGCTCTTCTGACAGACCAACAAATGCCGTGTTGATGGCAATGAAAGCCAGCGCCGGCATGGTCGGCCGGTGGCTGAGCAGCGCCACCCCGGCAAAAACGGCGATGTAGACGGCGATTGGCCACAGGAGCCATACCGAGGAAGCCGGGCGCGGGCCGTTGATGCCGATGTCGTTCCATCGCAAGGCGCGGCAGACCATCAGAAGGAACAATGCGGCCAGCGGCGAGGCATAGTTCACCTGCGCACTGACGAGGTCGCCCAGCGATCCCTGCCCTGCCTGCAAGATGCCGAACCACACGGTGATGCCGGCCCAGACAGCGAGCGCGATGATGGCAATGGCCAATCGGTTCATGGCGGACACGAGCAATTTCCCTTCATCAGCAACAACGGCCTCAAAGGGCCAGCGCAATCAGCGTGGCGGCACCGCTCCCGGCCAGGAGCGCCAGAAGGGTGAAGACAAGCGCCCAGCCGAAGGCGCCGCCGATTGGCTGGTGCAGCCGGCGCGCCACCCACTGGGTTTGCGCCCAGAGGAACCAGCCGATTGCGGCCACGCTCAGCGCAGCCGACGCTGGCAGACCAAAGTCGGGCAGGCGATACAACAGCAGCGCACCCTGCAGCATCAGGGCAAAGGGCGTCAGCAGAAAGCACTGGCTGTAGAAGGGCATGCGCAGTGTCTGCCGGTCGATGGCGATGCCGCGCTTGTTCAGCGACAGGCCGGCGATCACCAACGGGATGATCGCGAAGATCATCGCGCGCATCATCAACAAGTTTTGCGGCGACTTCACCAATGCCAAGCCCAGTTCGCCACCTGCCCTGGGCGCCTCCATACCGATGCTGACGCCCAACACATGGGTGAGCACCAGCGTGATCATCAGCAACAGCGGCGGGCTGAGTGAATCCGCATAGCGATCGGCCGGACTGTCGTCCTGTTCGTCTTCGGAATAGCGCGTGGCGGCATCGGGGCGCACCAAGATGCGCCAAAGCGTGCGAGGATAGAAGATCAGCCAGCCCATGACTTCATATAGAAGTTCCTCGAGCGAACGGATTATGCCGATGAAATCCATGCCCGGGCCCCTGTTGCTTGCCAATGGCTAGTGTGGCGGGGCTGCGACGTTAAGGCCATATGGCGCCACGGCTTGGACCATTCCGGCCAACTGCATTTTGGGTTAGTTTGCTTGCGGGAAATGAGCCAAGCATGACAGGGGGGGACGTCTTGCTGAACCAAAGTTCATGGGGCGAACCCTCTACCGCCCTCGGCAGCGATCCTGCAGCGGAGGCGGCGGCCCTCATCGAAAGTTTGGGCCCGGCCGCAGACCAGCTTTGCTCACGCGGAGCTGTCGCCCAGTATGAAGCCGATGTGGGTGATCCGGCGCGCACGCGGGCGGGCACATCCCTGGCTGGCACTTTCGGCCCGCTGCCGCGCTTCCTGCCGGTGCGCGATGTCGTACGCATCAGCTTCAACCTGTTGGACGCCGTCCCCCCCAACGCCCTCCTGCGGCGGCTGGCGCTGAGTCCCCGCATTCCGACCGACGACAATCTGATGCTCACCTTGCCGTTGGCGCCAACCCTGCGCGATGCGCTCGAACTGTCCATCCGCTATGGCAATGTCTCGCTGCCATGGTGGCGTCGGCGGCTTGAGTCGGTGGGCGATGAAATTCACATCGTCTATCGTCCGGCAGGGCAGATGGGCCGTCTCGAGACGGTCTCTGCGGAAGTGACCCTGGTGTCCACGCACCGCACCGTTGAGACCGTCATGGGCCGGAAGGTAGCGCAGGCGCGGATCAATTTCGCGTTGCCGCCAGTGAGCGATCCGGCCACGCTGGCCCAGCAGCTGGGGTGCGCCGTGACCGTGGGCGGCGACGCGCATTACATGGCGCTGCCGCTCGCGGCACTGGAATGGCCCAGCCCCTATCGGGATGATGCCTTGTGGCAGGATGGCCTGGCGCGCTGCGAGGCCGACCTGCTACAGCTACAGGACAGGCCGCTGACCGCCCGGGTGCGTGCCCATGTTGGCAGCAGGATCGATCGCGGCCAGATTGTGGGCCTTGAGGATACGGCGGCAGTGCTTTGCCTGTCGGTGCGCTCGCTGGTGCGGGCGCTCGCAGAGGCCGGCACCACCCACCACCGGCTGGTGGAGGAGGAGCGCCAATTGCGCGCGCGCCGGATGCTGGCCGCATCACAATTGTCGCTGGCCGATATCGCTGAACAACTGGGCTTTGCCGATCAATCCAGCTTTGGCCGCAAATGCCGGGAATGGTTCGGTGATAGCCCGGCACGCGTTCGACAGCGGTTGACCGGCAATTGACGCGCTTGAAGACGGGACCCGTGCCAATATTGGCGTGATTTGCCCAAAGGCTGGCGTCAAATACCCTCGAATCCAGTCTGACCTCCACATAGCATCACCCTGTCAATCGAGGGTGTGGGCTGTGTTGTTCAGACATTTCATTGCTGTGGGGCTGTTAGCCCTGCTGGCCGCATGCACGCCTTCGACGCCGAAACAGCAAAATGATACCAGCGAACCGGGAACGCCGGCAACGGAATCCTTTGCCTGGCCGGCGGCGCTGAATCCCTTTGGCGATGGCTATCCCAAGGCCGGCGATCCCTGCAGGCGTCTGGGCGAATCGGCGCTGACGGTCAATTTACTCGATGACAGCGCGATCCTCGTCGGCTGTCCCGGCGCGCCAGCCGACAGCGCGGCCGCGGCCTTGGTGACGGCCGGCGGCAAGGTGGTGGGAGAGGCGCAAGGCGTCACCATGATTTCCATCCCGCAAGGCGATGCCAATGCCGGCATGGCCGAAGCCGCGGCCAACCCGGCACCCAATCAGCCGCAATGACAACAGGGGAGACGACAATGACCAGCCTTGGGAAAACCATCGTGGGCCGCACCAGTCTGGCGTTGGCGGGGGCCTCCCTGCTGCTGACGCCGGTAGCCGCGCTTGCGGCCAAGGCCAGCGATCTGCGGGACTTGGTGGGCGCGCGCGCCGGCCAGGCCGAGGGCGATCTTGAATCACGGGGCTGGACGTCAACGGGCGTCCACAAGACCAACACGGGCAGCTACACCTATTGGTGGAATGCGCAGGGCAAGAATTGCGTGCGGGTGTCCACGCGCGATGGCCGCTATGACGCGATTACCGATGCGCGGAACAGCGACTGTGGCCAGAAGGGTGGCAACGATGGTGCCGCCATTGCCGCCGGTGCCGCAGCCCTGCTCGGCGTGCTCGCGCTGACCCACAAGTCGCACCACCGCGGCGACAAGGAATATGACAATCAGCAGGCCTATGCCGAGTTCGAGCGCGGCCACCGCGACGGCCTGTATAATCACAGCTATGACAGCCGAAACAGCACCAAGGAATATGCTGAGGGCTATCAGTCGGGTGCTGATGAACGGGCCCAGCAGTCCAGCTATCGCCCCGAGTATCGCAACTACCAGGGCAATGGCTGGTCGAACAACAACAGCGGCGGCTGGTCTGGCGGTGGTTCCGAACAGGTCGGCTTCAGCGATCTGGTGGGTGCCCGCGCCGCCGGCGTCCAGTCAGATCTTGGCAATCGCGGGTTCCGCATGGTGGACACCGTCGAATCCGGCGGCAACGACAAGATCACCATCTGGTGGAACGGCCGCAGCCGTCAGTGCGTGCAGATGATCACCGCCGATGGCCGGGCCAACAGCCTCACCGATATCGGCACCCACCCGCGCTGCCGCTGAAGCGGGCGGCATGACCCTGATCCGATCGGTCACGGCACTGCGGGGAGGGCGCCGGGGCGGCCGCGCCTTCTCTAGCGCGGCCGTCCAACTGCCAGGCTCAGGACAGCCGGCAGCGGATCGTTGGGCCCTGCTGGGGCTGGATGATGATCCGGCGCCCGTTCTGGCGAAGCGTCACCCACGGTTGCCATGCCCTGCCTGGCGCGGTCGCGACGGTCAGCAATTGGCCGTCACTCCGAATTGCCATTGCCGCTCCGTCGCTCGCCAGCAGGGCAAGGCCGCGCCATGCACCATCGCAGCGCAGCGGCCGGCTTGCGGCAGCCGTCGTGGCGACCAGCACGGCGCGGCGGTTTGCGTAGGCGGCTGCGAGGCAGGCGCGGTGATCGGCTTCG
>NZ_WMHO01000178.1 GCF_010994245.1 Sandarakinorhabdus rubra | reverse complement strand
CGCCACTTCGCGGCCAGCCAGCGCCCGCACCACGAACCGGTCCCCCAGCGGGCGCACCAGGGCGACGCGGCCATCACTGCCGGCCACCAGCGCGCCGCCGCCATCGCGCGACAGCGCCACGTCCGCCGGCCGGAAGTCGGGCAGCGCATTGCTGGCCAGTCGCGCGGCCTGCGCGGCATCGGCAAGGCGCGCCGAAGCCGCAAAGCCCAGCGCCCGCGCCAACCAGATCAGGAAGGCCACGCCGAGGATGGAAAAGAGCAGCAGGCCGCCCAGCTCAGCCCCCCGACAATTGCTTCAGCAGCGGCAACAGCCCGGCGACATTGTAGCCGCCGCGCCCGGCCGCAGCGATGATGGTGGCGGGATCACCGCCAGCCTGCGCCGCTGCCAGCGCCCACAGGTTGCAGCTGCGCGTGCCCGACCGGCAGAAGGCCAGCACCGGGCCGTTGTGCATGGCATCCGCCATCGCCGCCACCTGATCGGCGTTGAAGCCGGTGTGATCGATGGGAATGGCGACATAGGCCAGCCCGGCATCGGCGCAGGCCGCCGCGAGCTCGGCGCCGGCCGGCTGGTCGGCGCTTTCGCCATCGGGGCGGTTGTTGACGATGGTGCGAAAGCCCTGCTCGGCGGCGAGGGCCACATCGGCGGGGCTGATCTGCGGCGCCACGGAGACATTGTCGGTGAGTGTGATGAACATGGAAGAATCCTAGGCCCCTCCCCGGCCCCGCTCAATAGGGGATGAACTCGGTCTCGCCCGGCACCGGGGCAAAATGGCCCGCCCGCCAATCGGCCACGGCCTGGGCAATGCGCGCCGGATCATGGGAAACGAAGTTCCATTCGATGTGGCGCGGTTCGGGATGCGGCGCGCCGCCCAGCAGCATGGCGACGAGCGGCGTATCGGCCACCAGTTCGGCATCGCCGTCGCCAGCCACCGCCAGTGCGCCACGGGTCAGCGGCTCACCGTCCAGCCGGCCGGCGCCATCCACCAGATAGACGCCGCGCTCCCACCAGTCGGCCGGCAGCGCCAGCCGCGCGCCGGGCGCCAGTCTGAGCTCGGCATAGAGGATCGGATGCGGAAAGCGGACCGGTGAGGTGAGGCCCCACAGGCTGCCGGCGATCACCGCCGCTTCGATGCCATCGCGTGACAGGCGCGGCATGGCCTCGGCGGGATAATGATCGAAGGCGGGATCACATTCCGCCTCGCTCACCGGCAGCGCCACCCAGGCCTGGATGCCGTGCAGATGGTGGCCGGCGGCACGTTCGGCTGGCGGGGTGCGCTCGGAATGGACGATGCCGCGCCCCGCCGTCATCCAGTTCACGGCGCCGGGGTGGATGTCGATCACCGTACCCAGGCTGTCGCGGTGGCCGAGCGCGCCGGCGAACAGCCAGGTGATGGTGGCCAGGCCGATGTGCGGGTGCGGGCGCACGTCGATCCCGGCGCCGGGCGGAAAATCGGCGGGGCCCATCTCGTCGAAGAACACGAACGGGCCGAGGTGGCGGCGCTGCGGTGCCGGCAGCACGCGCGAGACCGAGAAACCGCCCAGATCGCGGGCGCGGCCGGGGATGGACTGGGCAATCGGCATGGGGGCGGCTCCTTGGCGGCACTGATAGCAAATCGCTGAGCCAAGTGACAGTTGGCGCCGCCGCAACGCCGGCCCAGATTGGCGCGGAAGGGGAGAATTTCATGCAGGATCTGGCAGGCAAGGTGGCGTTCGTGACGGGGGCGGCCTCCGGCATCGGGCTGGGCATTGCCGAGGCGCTGGCGCAGGCTGGTGTGAAGGTGATGATGGCCGATATCGAGGCCGATGCGCTGGAGCGCGCGGTGGCGCGGCTGGCGGCGACCAACGCCGATGTTGCCGGGGTGCGCGCCGATGTCTCCCTGAAGGCGGACCTGCAGGCCGCCGCTGATGCCACCATCGACCGCTTCGGCAAGGTCCACATCCTCGTCAACAATGCCGGGGTGGGCGGTGGCGGCGGCTATGGTGACTGGAACGATGCCGGCTGGGACTGGGTGATCGGCGTCAACCTGATGAGCGTGGTGTGGGGATTCGAGATTTTCGGGCCGCTGATGGAGGCCCACGGGGAGGGCGGACACATCGTCTCCACCGCCTCGATGGCCGGGCTCGTGGCGGCCGTGGCGCCGGGCTACAATGTGACCAAATATGGCGTCGTCGCGCTGTCCGAAGGGCTGCGGCCCACATTGGCGGCCAGGGGCATCGGCGTGTCGGTGCTGTGCCCGGGCTTCATCCGCACCCGCATCATGGAAAGCGCCCGCGCCGTGCCGGAACGGCTGGCCGGCAAGGTGCCGGTGGCCAACCCCGATGCGCTGCCGGCCGATTTTGCCGCCATGGTCGCCAAGGCCATCCAGAACGGCATCGATCCGCTCTATGTCGGCGAACTGGTGGTGGAGGCCATCGAAGGCGACTGGCCCTATATCTTCACCGACAACGAGTTTGAGTCCGGCGTGGACATGCGGTTTGCCGCCATCAAGGCTGGCTTCGACAAGATCAGGGGGCGGGTGCCGAGGCGCTAAACCGCCGCGATCGTCGTGCGGTGCAACAGCCTGGCGTGGCCCTGGTAGCCACCGGTGGCGGCGTGCAGCACGGAGCGGTTGTCCCACATCACCAGCATGTCCGGCTGCCAGCGGTGGCGATACTGGAACCGCTCCTGCCCCTGCCAGTGATAAAGTTCCACCAGCAGCGGCAGCGCCTCCTCGTCGGCCATCCCCTCGAAGCCGATGATATAGCCCAGGCAACTGAACAGGCCTTCGCGGCCGGTTTCGGGGTGCTTGCGGATGAACGGATGCAGCTGGGTGGCGCGTGCCGTTTCCGATGGGCGGATATCCATGGAGCGGCCCTTATCTCCAGCACCGTAAAAGCCATCGGGCGCATAGGCCTTCTGCGCCGAATGAATGGCTTGCCGCCCTTCGATGCGGGTGCGCAGTTCAGGCGGCATCTCGTCCAGCGCCCTGTGCTGGTTGGCGAACAGCGTGTCGCCGCCTACCGGCGGGATGGTGATGCCATAGAGGCAGGTGCCGGCCGGCGGACGCGCCTGAAAGCTCCAGTCGCTGTGCCAGTTTTCGGCGAACAGCGGTGCGGTCTCGTCGGCGTCTCGCTTGACGGCGATGATGTGCTGCCGGCCGGGGATGGGCGCGATGAACGGGTCCTCGCCAAAGCCGCCCATGGCCAGCGTGAAGGCCTCCAGATCATCATCCGTCAGCCGCTGATCGGGAAACACCAGCACGTGATGCTCCAGCCAGGCAGCGCGGATGGCGGCCATGTCGGCGGCAGCCAGCGGCCGGGTCAGATCGATTCCGGTCACCACCGCGCCGCAGGCTTGTCCCGTCGGTTCGACGCGCATCAACCTCTCCCCATTTTGCACTGATGCTGGCAGGGCTGGGGAGGTCAGGTCAATGCCCGCCGCCCATGGCACCACTGATTTTCACCCTGGGGATCAGCCACACGGCCGCCGCGGCGGCGAAGAACAGCAGCGCGGTGCCGGCATAGATGTGCAGATTTGCCAGGGTGGCAGCCTGCACCTCCAGCAGCCGGTCGATGCTGGCGCGCGCCTGCTCGGCTGAAAGGCCGGCGCTCTGCAGCCGGCCGATGGCAGCATCCACGCCGTTCATGCCCTCGGCCATGGCAGCGCGGACCTGGCGCGATTCGCTGTCCCAGCGGCTGGTGGCAATGGCGGCACCGATCGCCCCGCACAGGGTTCGGCAGAAGTTCATGATGCCGGCCGCCGATACGGTTTCCTCCGGCTTGACGCTGGCCATCGCAAGGCTGGTCAGCCCGATGAAGAAGAAGGGCATGCCGATCCCGGTCAGCAGATGCGGCAGAACCAGATCGAAATAGCTGCTGTCGGTGGACCAGAAGGTGCGCATTGCCGTGACCAGGCCGAGCCAGACGACCCCGAAGCTGACCGTAATGCGCGGATCGATCTTCGTAAGGGACAGCCCGGCCGCCGGCGCGATCAGCACGGAGAACACCCCTATCCACGCCACGGTATAGCCGGCCTGCGTCGCCGAATAGCCGAACACCGATTGCAGCCACAGCGGAGTCAGCACCACCACGGCGAAGAAGCTGCCAAAGCCGACGCTGATCACGCCCGTGGCGGCTGCAAAGCCGCGATGCCGGAAGATCTTCAGGTCCACGATCGGGTGATCGTCGGTCAATTCCCAGATGATGAAGGCGATGATGCCGATGGCTGAAACGATGGCCAGCACGACGATGTCGGTCGAGCCGAACCAGTCCTTTTCGCGCCCGGTGTCGAGCATGATCTGGAAGGCGCCGATGCCGATCACCAGCAGCACGAAGCCGATGATGTCGATGGGCTGGCGCCGCAGCGGGGTTTCAAACGGCTTCAGCGTGCGGCCCACGACGAACAGGCACAGCGCCACCACCGGCAGGTTGATGAAGAAGATCCAGTGCCAGCTGGCATTGTCGGAGATCAGACCGCCCAGGATTGGCCCGAAGATCGGCGCCGCCGTGGTGGTGGCCGCCCACAGGCCGATGGCGGCGCCCTGTTTCTCCTTCGGGAAGATCGACTGCAGCAGCGCCTGGCTCAGGGGCATGATCGGTCCGCCGGCGAACCCCTGCGCGATGCGGAACAGCACCAGCGCCTCGAGGCTCTGCGACAGGCCGCAGAGGAGGGAGAAGACGCCGAAACCGCCCAGCGCGACCATGAACCAGCGCACCGTGCCGAAGCGCATGGCGAACCAGCCCGACAGCGGCACCGAGATCGCCTCGGCCACCGAGTAGCTGGTCACCGCCCAGGTGCCCTGCGAGGGCGCCACGGCCAAGCTGCCGGCAATCGCCGGGATCGACACGTTGGCGATGGTGATGTCGAGCACCACCACGAAGTTGGCCAGCGCCAGGGTAAGCGCCGCGATCCACAGGCGCGCGCCGGTCAGCGGCGGCGGAGGCGCCGCCGTGCTCATTGGCCGCTGCCGGTCCGCGTATCAACCACCGCCGTCATCGACAGGCCGACCCGCAGCGGATGCGCCTTCACCTCGGCCTCGTCGAGCAGGATCCTGACCGGCAGACGCTGCACGACCTTGACCCAGTTGCCGGTGGCATTCTGCGCCGGGATCAGCGCGAAGGCTGCACCGGTGCCGCCAGCCAGCCCAACGACCTCGCCATGATAGGTGACGCTGCCGCCATAGAGATCAGAGGTCAGCTCGGCCTTCTGCCCGATCTTCAGGTTCGACAGCTGGCTTTCCTTGAAATTGGCATCGACGAACAGCCCGGTGGTGGGCACCAATGTCATCAGCACTGCCCCGGCGGCGATGCGCTGGCCCACCTGCACGTTGCGGTTGGTGACGATGCCGGACACCGGCGCGCGGATCACGGTCCGTTCAAGATCGAGGCGGGCGCGGGCCAGCACGGCCTCTGCCGCCCGGATGTCGGGCGCGGTGGCGACCGTGGTGCCGGCCACCAGCGCGGCCGCCGCCGCGGCATCACCGCGCGCCGATTGC
>NZ_WMHO01000177.1 GCF_010994245.1 Sandarakinorhabdus rubra | reverse complement strand
GCCAGCGGCGGCAGGTCCAGCCGCGCCGCCACGGGGCGCAGGCGATCGTCTGGCACATCGGGCGCCGCGAGCCTCTCTGCATCCCACACCACGCCGGTGATGCGGCGCGGGCCGAGCGGCACCTCAACCGCGTCGCCGGGAGCGAGCGCCATCCCGGCCGGCACGCGATAATCCAGCGCCCCCAGCCCGTGCTGGAAGGGAATCACGCGGACACGAGATAGCGAGACACTCACCATCCCCGAGATAGGCAAGTGTGCATCGTCATGCTAGGCGCGCCGCGAAACGAAAGGCCCCACATGATCCCGCGTTACGCCCGCCCCGACATGGTCGCCATCTGGGAACCCGCCACCCGCTTCCGCATCTGGTTCGAGATCGAGGCCCATGCCACCCAGAAGCTCGCCGATCTGGGCGTCGTTCCGCAGAGCGCGGCCAAGGCGCTGTGGGACTGGTGGGCGACGGGCCCCGCCATCGATGTTGCCGCCATTGATGCAATCGAGGCCGTGACCAAGCATGATGTCATCGCCTTCCTTGATTGGGTGGCGAGCCAGGTCGGGCCGGAAGCGCGTTTCATGCACCAGGGCATGACCAGCAGCGATGTGCTCGACACCTGCCTTGCCGTGCAGCTGGCGCGCGCTGGCGACATATTGCTCGCTGACCTAGATGCGCTGCTCGCCGCCATCCGGCGCCGGGCGATGGAGCACAAGTTCACCCCCACCATGGGCCGCAGCCATGGCATCCACGCCGAGCCGACGACCTTCGGTCTCAAGCTGGCGCAGGCCCATGCCGAGTTCGACCGTTGCCGCGCCCGGCTGGTGGCGGCGCGGGCGGACATCGCCACCTGCGCGATTTCGGGCGCGGTCGGCACCTTCGCCAACATCGATCCGCGCGTGGAGGAGCATGTCGCGAAACAACTCGGCCTCTCGGTCGAGCCGGTGTCCACCCAGGTCATCCCGCGCGACCGCCATGCCATGTTCTTCGCCACGCTGGGCGTGATCGCCAGCAGCATCGAGCGGCTGGCCACCGAAGTGCGCCATCTGCAGCGCACCGAGGTGCTGGAGGCGGAGGAGTATTTCAGCCCCGGCCAGAAGGGCTCAAGCGCCATGCCGCACAAGCGCAACCCGGTGCTCACCGAGAATCTCACCGGCCTCGCCCGCATGGTGCGCTCGGCTGTCACCCCGGCGCTGGAGAATGTCGCGCTCTGGCACGAGCGTGACATCTCGCACTCGTCGGTGGAGCGCTACATCGGCCCGGATGCCACGGTGACGCTGGATTTCGCGCTGAACCGCCTCACCCAGGTGATCGACAAGCTGCTGGTCTATCCTGAGCGGATGGAAAAGAACCTCAACCGCATGGGCGGTCTCATCCATTCGCAGCGCGTGCTCCTGGCGCTCACCCAGGCCGGCGTCACTCGCGACGAGGCCTATCGGCTGGTGCAGCGGAACGCCATGAAGGTGTGGGAAGCCGATGGCGCGCTGAACCTGCTCGATCTGCTGCAGCAGGATCCCGAGGTGAGCGCCCGCCTGTCGGCCGCCGAGCTGGCGGCGCTGTTCGACCTCGATTACCACTTCCGCCACGTCGACACGATCTTCGCCCGCGTCTTCGGCGCTTGAGCCAACGTTGCCATTGACGGCGCCATTGCCGCTGCCAAAGAGGGGCGACGCTGGCTTGGGGAGGCACGGGAATGGCAGGAGCGGATATCGGGCTGGGCAGCTGGTTCAGCCGAAGGGTGGTGCAGACGCCGGACCGGCCGGCGCTGACCTTCGAAGGCGCCACGCGCAGCTATCGCGAGATGGGCGACGCCATCGACCGGCTGGCCAGCGCGCTCAGGGCCGGCGGCGTGTGCCGGGGTGACCGGGTCGGCTTTCTGGGTTTCAACCAGCCGGTCTATTTCGATTTGCTGTTCGCTGCCGCCCGGCTCGGCGCCATCTTCGTGCCCTTGAATTTCCGGCTCACCGGGCCGGAACTGGACTTCATCATCAACGATGCCGGCGTGCACACGCTGGTGGTGGATGGCCCGCACCGGCCGGTGATCGATGGGGTGCGCGCGTCCCTGTGCTGCCGGCGATTCCTGTCGGCGGATGGCCCGGCCGATGGCTGGCAGACGATCAGCGACTTCGTGGGCGATGCCGCGCCACTGGCTGCCGGGGAAGCCACCGCCGACGATGACGTGGCGGTGATCATGTACACATCGGGCACCACCGGGCGGCCCAAGGGCGCCATGCTCACCCATGGCAATTTCTGGTGGGCCAACATCAACGGCATGATGGGCGCCGATGTCAGCGAGAAGGATGTCTCGCTGGTGATGGCGCCGCTGTTTCACATCGGCGGCCTCAACGTCACGCCGCTCACCTGCTGGCAGCGGGGCGGCCATGTGCTGCTGCACAAGAGCTTCGATCCCGCGCGATTCATCGCCGACGTGGCAGCGTATCGCGTCACCACCAGCTTCGCGGTTCCGGCGATGCTGCTGTTCATCAGCCAGCACCCGGATTTCGCCGCCGCCGACCTGTCGAGCATCAGGGTCATCATGTGCGGCGGCGCGCCGGTACCGGAGCCGCTGCTGCGGCTCTACAACGAGCGGGGCATCCCTCTGAACCAGGGCTATGGCCTCACCGAAACGGCCCCGTCGGGCACCTATCTCGGCCCCGATTTCGCGCTGGCCAAACTGGGCTCGGCCGGCAAGCCGATGTTCTTCGTCGATCTGCGGGTGGTGGCCGAGGATGGCCGCACGCCGCTGGGGCCGGGCGAGCGCGGCGAGGTGATCATGCGTGGTCCCAACATCATGCGCGGTTACTGGAACCGGCCCGATGCCACCGCCGCTGCCATCGATGCCGAAGGCTGGTTCCATTCGGGGGACATCGGCTATCTCGATGCGGACGGCTTCCTCTATATCTGCGACCGGCTGAAGGACATGATCATCAGCGGCGGCGAGAATATCTACCCGGCCGAGGTGGAAGCCGTGCTCTATGATCATCCCGCCATCGCAGAGGTGGCGATCATCGGCGAGCCCGATCCCAAGTGGGGCGAAAGCGTCACCGCGGTGGCCGCGCTGAAGCCGGGCGCCAGCCTGGACATCGAGGCCCTGCGCGCCTGGGCCACTGAGCGGCTGGCCCGCTACAAGCTGCCGAGCCGGCTGGAGATCGTCCCTGCCCTGCCGCGCAACCCGGCCGGCAAGGTGCTGAAGTTCGAATTGAGGGACCGGTTCCGGCGCTGAGGGTCAGCGTGGCGGGCTGACCACCGCCGGCAGATCGCGGCCCCACTTCAGGAAGGCGGCCTTCACGTCGGCGCGGGCCTTCAGCGCGCGCAACACGACCTTGCTCATGCGGTCCGGTGCATTGGGGCGGTCGGCCAGCAGGAACGGCTGCAGTTCGAACAGCGCATCGTCGCGGCTGCCCGCGTCCTCCAGCCGGCGGATTAGGATAGCGGCGGCGGCATCTGTGCGCCCCAGGCAGGCCAGCGCAGCCTGTGTGGCGCGGTTGTTGCCATCTTTCACCCAGCCGGCGGGCAGCGCGGCAGCGGCGCTGGTGGCTTCGGCCGGCTTACCGGACCGGACCAGCGCGCAGGCCTGGATGGCGGCCAGCGCCACCCGGCCATATTCGTTGAGGCTGGCGGCCGGCACGTCCTTCACCCGGCGCAACGCCTCGTCGTGGCGGCCGGCTTCGGCGGCCATGTCGGCTGCGATGATGCGGAAGGCCAGCGCATTGGCGCGCGGCTCGCCGGGCAGCGCCACAACGGCATCCAGCGCAGCGAGCGCGCCTTCAACGTCGCCCGCGTCGACCATCAGCGCTGCCTTCTGGTTGATGATCCACAATTCGCGGTCGCTCATCTTCGCCAGCGCTTCAGGCGTGGTGCCGATGTCCTTGATGCGCGCCAGCGCCTCTGGCTCTTTGCTGGCGATGTTGAGCGCCTCGGCAACGCCGCTCCTCGCCACCAGCGATTGCGGCGCCTTGGCGAGCTCGGCCTCGGCCGCGGCGATGAAGGCGGCGTCCGCAGTGTCGGCGCCCGGCCCCAGCCGTTGTTCGAGCGAGGGCCACAGCGCCGCATAGCGCCGGTCGATGCCCAGCCGCACCAGGCTGACTGGATTGAGCAGGCTGGCAATGACAGGTGCGGCCTCGTCCAGCCGGCCACGCTGGGCGAGTCCGGCGATCACCTGCAGCTTCAGATCGTCGCCTTGCCCGACGGTCTGATCGGGCGGCGCATAACCGGCGGTGACCAGCGTGAAAGCGAGATCGAAGCGCTGCTGTTCCTCGCTCACACCGCGCAGCACCTCGCCGACCAGCTCCGTTGGCAGCGCCTCCAGCCAGTCCGCGTTGCTCACCGCCACCAGCTGCAGCGTCTGGGCGGCGGCCGGTATGTCGCCGGTGATGGCGCGCAGCACGAACTGCTGGCGCAGCAGCAGCAGCGAAGGGTTCAGGGAGGCATCGACCGCGAACTCGATGGCGGCCCGCGCCTCGATGATTTTGCCGGTGCGGGCCAGCGCGAAGCTGCGCAGGCCCTGGATCTGGCCCTTGTCGGCCGGCAGATCGGCTTCGGCGAGCAGCGTATCGAGGAGGGCGAGCGCCTCGGCGGCCTTGCCATTGTCGACCATGGCCGCGGCCTCGGCCAGCTGCTGCTCGCGCGACGGGCCGGACCCCGGCTCGGTGGGCGCTGCCGCGATCAGCAGGACAGCCAGCGGCGCCAGCAAAAAGACCGGTTTGAAACGACGCATCATGGCGCCACAGTAACCGCAAAGGGGCAGTTGGGGAGAGGGGCATGACGGCACAGGTGGAATTCTTCTTCGATTGCTCGTCCCCATGGACCTATCTGGGCTTCGAGGCGCTGGTCGCGGCGGCGGCTCAAGACGGCTTTGCGATCCGCTGGCGGCCCTTCCTGGTGGGCGGCGTGTTCAACACGGTGAACCCTTCGGTCTATGAAATGCGCGCCAAGCCGGTGGTGCCCAAGGCGCGCTATTACACCAAGGACATGCACGACTGGATCCGGCGTTCGGGCCTGGCCATCAAGTGGACGCCCAGCATCTTCCCGGTGAACAGCGCGCGCGCCATGCGGCTGTGCCTGGTGGCCGATGCGGCGGGCGCCTGCGAGCCGGTCGCGCGCCGGATCTTCCAGATCTACTGGGGCGAGGATCGCGACATTTCCCAGCCGGACGTGCTGGCCGAAGCGGCGTCGGCGGGGGGGCTGGATGCGGCGAGCGCGCTGGAAGCGGCCGATTCGCCGGAGCTGAAGGCCCAGCTCAGGGCCAACACCGATGAACTGATCGCGCGGGGCGGCTTCGGCAGCCCGACTTTCTATGTGGGCGGCGACGACATGTATTTTGGGCAGGACCGCATCCTGCTGGTGCGGGAGGCGGCGGCGCGCCTGACTTGACTCAATCCGCCAGGGCGTGAACAAAAGCGGAACAAAGTCCCGCGAGTCGTTCCGTGTCCCTGCCTCTTCGCCCGTTCCACACCTTGCCTGCGCCGCCAGCCATGGCGCGCCGGCCTGCGCTGCCCCGGCTTGCCCTTGACGGTGGCCGGCTGGATGCAGCGCTGGGCGGCGGCCTCACCCTTGCCGGCAGTCACGAGGCCTACGGGCCTTGCGCGGCGGCCTTTGCGCTGATGCTGGCGCTGG
>NZ_WMHO01000176.1 GCF_010994245.1 Sandarakinorhabdus rubra | reverse complement strand
CCATAGAGCAGCAGCAGCACGGCCGCATCGCGCGCTGCCACCCACGGCTGGCGGGCGGCATCCTCCACCACCGCCACCAGCTCGCGCACATCGGCCGGGCTGACAGCGCGCGGCAGGCGGCGGGGCTGCTTGGGGGCCTTCAGGGCGGCGATGGCATCGCAGGGCAGGCCCTCGTGCCGGCGCGCCCAGGCGAGGAAGGTCTTCAGCGCAGAGACGTCTCGGGCGAGGCTGGCCGCCGCCAGGCCCTCGCCGCGCCGCAGCGCCAGAAAGCCGCGCAGGTCTGCCACAGCCAGCGCCCCCAGCTGGCCGCCCACCACCGGGCCGCCAAGATGTCGGATGAGGAAATCTTCGAAGCGTTCGAGCGTCAGCCCATAGGCGCGCAGCGTGTGCGGCGACAGCCGGCGCTGGTCGCCCAGGTGGGCGAGGAAGCGCCCGATCAGGGAGGCCAAGGGCTCCCCTGCGGCGCTCAAAGGATGCTTTGCCCGGTCTTCGCCCAATCGGCGAGGAAAGCGGCCAGGCCCTTTTCGGTCAGCGCATGGCCGGCCAGCGCCTTGATCACCGCCGGCGGCATGGTGGCGACATCGGCACCGATGCGCGCCGCCGCCAGCACATGGACGGGGCTACGCACGCTGGCGACGAGGATCTGCGTCTTGAAATCATAATTGTCATAGATGGTGCGGATGTCCTGGATCAGCTCCATGCCGTCGTGGCCGATGTCATCGAGGCGGCCGACGAACGGCGACACGAAGGTCGCGCCGGCCTTGGCGGCGAGCAGCGCCTGGTTGGCCGAAAAGCACAGGGTCACGTTGGTCTCGACCCCTTCGGCGGTCAGCGCCTTGCAGGTCTTGAGGCCATCGATGGTCAGCGGCAGCTTGATGCAGATGTTGGGCGCCAGCGCGCGCAGCACCGCCGCTTCCTTCATCATGGTGGCGTGATCGGTGGCCACCACCTCGGCCGACACCGGGCCGTCGACGATCCCGCAAATCTCCTTCACCACCTCCAGAAAGCTGCGGCCCGACTTGGCGATCAGGCTGGGATTGGTGGTGACGCCATCCAAGAGCCCGGTGGCGGCCAGGTCGGCAATCTCGGCAACGTCGGCGGTATCGGCGAAGAACTTCACGGGCGCGGTTCCTGATCGGCAAGCGGGTGATTCGGGCCGTTCATAACGCAAAGCCGCCCGCCTGTCCTACGGCCTGCCCGGCATGCTAGGGTGGCTGGATTTTTATCCAACAAATCCAACAGGAAAGGCCCAGACCATGCGTCCGCTCCACTTCGCGCTGCCCGGCCGCCTGCCGCTGGAAACCAAGGCGGCACCCGATCCGCTCGCCCTGCCCTGGCTGGCAACGGCGCGAGGCTTGCTGGGCCTTGCCGAAGTGGCCGGGCCGGCGGCCAATCCACTGATCATCGGCTGGGGCCGGCGCCTGAAAATCGACTATCGAAGCGACGAGACCAGCTGGTGCGGGCTGTTCGTGGCGCACTGCCTGACACAAGCGCTGCCGGACGAACCGCTGCCCGACGGCCTGCTTTCGGCGCGGCGCTGGCAGCGTTTCGGTATTGCCTGCCCGGTGCCGCAGCCGGGCGCGGTGATGCTGTTCTGGCGGGTGGCGCGCAGCGACTGGCGCGGGCACGTGGGCTTCTATGTCGGCGAAGATGCGGCCGCCTATCACATCCTGGGCGGCAACCAGGGCAACCGGGTGAGCGTGGCGCGCTTTGCCAAGGCGCGCCTGCTCGGCGCGCGCTGGCCGAGCACCGCCCCCGCGCCTGCTGGCGGGCCGCGCCTGTTGCGCGCCGACGGCCGGCTGTCGGTCAACGAGCAATAGGCCGCTTCAGGCGGCGGCAAACTGCTTCTTCAGCTCGGTCTTCAGGATCTTGCCGTTGGCGTTCCGCGGCAGCGGCTCGTGGCTGAAGTGGATGGCAACCGGCACCTTGAAGGCGGCCTGCCGCGCCGCCACGAAGGCCCGCAACTCCTCCTCGCTGGCGGTGCCGCCGGGCTTCAGGGTCACGAACGCCACCGGCTCCTCGCCCAGCGTCTTGTGCGGGCGGCCCACCAGCGCCGCGTCCATAACCGCCGGATGCTCGTAGAGCGCGTTCTCCACCTCGACGCAGTAGATATTCTCGCCGCCGCGGATCAGCATGTCCTTGGCCCGGTCGATGATGTAGCAGAAGCCTTCCTCATCGATGCGGGCGAGGTCGCCGGTGCGCACCCAGCCGTCGATGAAGGTGGCCGCCGTGGCCTCGGGCTTGTTCCAGTAGAGCTTCACCACGTTGGGGCCATAGCCATAGAGTTCGCCCACCTGGTTGGGGCCGAGCACCTTGCCATCGGCATCGCGCACCTGAAGGTCGCACACCGGAACGGCAGGCCCGCAGCTGTCGGGCCGGTGTTCATAGTCTTCGGCCATGTGGTGGGTGAAGGTGGCGCTGGTCTCGGTCATGCCCCAGCCATTGCCGGGCTTGGCCTTGAACTGGCTGGCGATCTGGCGGACCAGTTCGGGCGCCGATGGAGCGCCGCCATAGGAGACGGTGTCGAGGCTCGTCAGGTCATATTTGTGGCGATCGGGATGCTCCAGGATCTGCCAGGCGATGGTGGGCACGCCGCCGGCCGAGTTGCAGCGTTCGCGTTCGATCAGCTTCATCGCCTCGACCACGTCCCACTTCTTCATCAGCACCAGCTTCACGCCGCCGACCATGCTGGGGTTCAGCACGGCATGGCAGCCGGTGGCATGGAAGAAGGGCACGCTGAGCAGGGTGGCCTTCTGCGGCGCATTCGGATCGGCCACCGGCGGCTGCTCCCCGCGGCGCAGGAAGCTGCGTTGCTGGCTGCAGGCGCTGGCCATGATGTTGGAACAGATGTTGCGGTGGGTGCCGAGGGCGCCCTTGGGCTTGCCGGTGGTGCCGCTGGTGTAGAAGATGGTGGCATCATCCTCGGGCTGCAGCGCCAGCGCGTCCTCCGGGATCGCGCGGTCAGGCAGGGACGCCCAGGTGCCGGGCGGGCCGATCACCGTTTCCAGCCGCACACTGCGCGGGTCACCAAGTTCCGCCTCGCTGGCGCGGGTGACGTAGATTTTCTCGAGCGCCGGGCAGTTGGGCAGATGTTCGGCGATGCGGTTGTAGCGCTCGGCATCGATCAGCAGCACCTTGGTGCCGCTGTCGGTGAGGCCATATTCCAGTTCGCCGCCGGTCCACCAGGCATTCAGGGGCGTGACGATCGCCCCGCACAGAGTGGCGGCATAGAAGGCGACCGGCCATTCAGGCAGGTTGCGCATCACCACTGCCACGCGGTCGCCCTTCTGCACGCCGTCGGCCTTCAGTTGCTCGGCCAGCGCCAGCGTGGCGCGGGCGAAGGCCTCGAAGCTCACCCGGTCTTCATCAAGCACCAGGAAGATCTTCTCGCCATGGGCGCGCGCCGCGGCAAAGCAATGCGCCAGGCTGGCCGGCGCGTTCTTCCAGACCCTGGTGGGCCGGCCACGGATGACGACCGTCTCCATCTCCAGCGGTTGCCCCGGCGCGGTGAGCTGCGCATGCGCCTCGGCAATCGACATGGCTGGCCATGTGCCCATCTGTTCCTCCCCACTTGTCCCTTTGTGGCCACGTTGCCGCAATCCGCCGCCGCCCGCCAGCCTGACGAATGGGCGCAGTGGCGGCGCTGTCGCCGTGCTTGCCGCCAATGCCCGCCGGGGTTTAGGCTGGCGGCCAGAGAGATGGGAGACAGATGATGGCCACCGCCGCCCGTACCGACCAATGGGATGCCCGCGATGCCGCCGCGATGCGCGCCGTGCTGGATGCCCAGCGCGCCAGCTTCACAGCCGAGCTGCCGGTGGCCGCCGCCATTCGCCGCGACCGGCTGAACCGCGCGCTGGACGTGGTGCTCACCCACAAGGACCGCTTCGTGGCGGCGCTGTCCGAGGATTTCGGCCACCGCTCGACCGAGATGAGCCTCGTCACCGACATCATGGCGTCGGTCAAGCCGATCAAGCATGCATTGAAGCATCTCGATCAGTGGATGCGCCCCGAAAAGCGCAAGCTCGATTTCCCGCTGGCGCTGCTGGGCGCCAAGGCGCGGGTGGAATGGCAGCCCAAGGGCGTTGTCGGCATCATCAGCCCCTGGAACTTCCCGGTGAACCTCACCTTCGCGCCGCTGGCCGGGGTGCTGGCCGCCGGCAACCGGGCGATGATCAAGCCGTCGGAATATACGCCGGTCACCTCCGCCCTGATGAAGGAGGTGCTGGAAGCGGCCTTCGATCGGACCGAGATCGCGGTGATTACCGGTGGGCCGGAGGTGGGCCGGGCCTTCACCGAACTGCCGTTCGACCACATCATCTTCACCGGGGCGACCAGCGTGGCCCGCCACGTGATGGCGGCGGCGGCGAAGAACCTGGTGCCGGTGACGCTGGAGCTGGGCGGCAAGTCGCCCACCATCATTTCGCGCTCCGCCGACATCGCCCAGGCCACCGAGCGCGTGGCCATGGGCAAGCTGATGAACGCCGGGCAGATCTGCCTCGCGCCCGATTATCTCCTGGTGCCGCAGGAACAGGAGGGCGAGATCGTCGAAGGGCTGAAGGCCGCCACCGCGCGCCTGTATCCCACCATGCTGGCCAACCCGGATTACACCAGCGTGCTGGGCGCCCGCCACCGCGAACGGCTGGAAGCCCATGTCGAGGATGCCCGGGCCAAGGGGGCGGACGTGGTCGTGGTCAACCCGGCAAACGAGGATTTCTCGAAGCAGAACACCAACAAGATGCCGCTCCACATCATCCGCAATGCGACCGACGAGATGACGGTGATGCAGGAGGAGATCTTCGGGCCACTGCTCCCCGTGCGCACCTACAGCGCCATCGACGGCGCCATCGACGAGATCAACCGCCGCGACCGGCCACTGGGCCTCTACTGGTTCGGGCAGGATGACATGGAGCAGCGCCGCGTGCTTGACCGCACCATCTCTGGCGGCGTGACGGTGAACGACGTGATCTTCCACGTCTCGGCCGAAGACCTGCCGTTCGGCGGCATCGGCCCGGCCGGCATGGGGAATTATCATGGGGCTGATGGCTTCAGGGAATTCAGCCACCCGAAGGCCATCTACAGCCAGCCCAAGCTCGATCTGGCGGGCCTCGCCGGGTTCAAGCCGCCCTATGGCGCCAAGACCGCCAAGGCGCTGGCGCGCGAACTGAAGAAATGAACCGCGACGGCCAGTGCCTGTGCGGCGGCGTCCGCGTGGTGCTGGGCCGTGATCCGCCGGCCGTCAACATGTGCCATTGCGCCGATTGCCAACGCCGCAGCGGTTCGCCGTTCGGCATGGCGGTGTGGCTGATGGAAACGGACGTGACGATCAGCGGCGAGACCCGCGAATTTCGGCACCTCAGCGACAAGGGCCGGGAGCTGACCAACCGCTTCTGCCCCAGCTGCGGCAGCACCATCTGCTACACGGCTGCGCTCAACCCCGGCCTGGTCGCCATTCCGGCCGGGCTGTTCGCCGATCCCGACACGCCGCCGCCGCAGCGCAGCGTGTTCGAGGAACGGCGGCACCCCTGGGTCGCCGTGCCCGAAGGTGCCGTGCGGCTGCCGCGCGGGCGGGACGGTTAGGCAGGCGGCCGCGTTGCCACGAAGGCCGGC
>NZ_WMHO01000175.1 GCF_010994245.1 Sandarakinorhabdus rubra | reverse complement strand
TGCCGCTGCCGCAGTCGCCTCGCCCACGCACAGCGCCGGCAGAGTCTTCAGCGCATCGGCCTGCGGCCCAGCATGGCGCACGCCGGCGGCGCTGGTGAAGATCACCGCATCGGGCAGTTCGGCCGGCGGCGCCCATGCCAGCGCATCAGTGTCGAATAGCGGCATGGCAACCGGGGTATGGCCCATCGCCCGCAGCCGGGCCGCAGTGGCCGCGTTGCCGGGCTCGGGCCGAACCACCAGGATGCGCATCAACCCGGCCGGGGCGGATCGAACAGCGCCTTCAGCGCCGGCCCGGCCCGGCCGAGCAGTTCGGCGGCCAATTCCGCCACCCGTTCCGGCGCGTCCTGCAGCGGCGCGTTGAAGCCGCCGGCCTGCACTTCGCTGCCATCCTCGGCGAGGATCTGGCCCTCGAACCGCACGCCTTCGCCTTCCAGGCGGGCCAGCGCCGCCACCGGCGAATGGCAGGTGCCACCCAGCGCCGCGAGGAAGCCACGCTCCAGCAGCACGCACTGGAAGGTGGGGTGATGGTTGATCGCCTCGACCCGTGCCAGCGTTTCGGCATCGCCGGCACGCGCCGTGATGCCCACCGCCCCCTGCGCGCTGGCCGGCAGCATCTCGTCAAGCTCGATCAGGCTTCCGACCGCCTGCCCCAGCCGGTCGAGCCCGGCGGCGGCCAGCAGCGTGGCGTCGATCGCGCCGGATTCCACCTTGGCCAGCCTGGTCGCCACATTGCCGCGCAAAATCTCGGTGACCAGATCCGGCCGCTTCGCCTTCAGTTGCGCCGCCCGGCGCGGCGACGAGGTGCCGACCCGAGCGCCGTGGGGCAGCGCAGAAATGCTGGCCGCGCCGATCAGCCGTTCGCGCACGTCGGCGCGCGGCAGCATGGCCGCGAGGCAGATGCCGTCCTTCAACAGGGTTTCCACGTCCTTCATCGAATGGACGCCGATATCGATGCGGCCATCCAGCAGGGCGGCATCGAGCTCCTTGGTCCACAGCGCCTTGCCGCCGATTTCAGCCAGCGCGCGGTCCTGCACCTTGTCGCCGGTGGTGTGGATGATGACGATCTCGACATCGGCATCGCTCCAGCCATGGGCCTGTTTCAGCGCGTCGGCGGTCATGTGCGCCTGCGCCAGTGCGAGGGGCGAGCCCCGGGTGCCGATCCTGAACGTCATGGCAGCAGCCCATGGCGCGGCCATTGCGGATTGGCAAGTCAGCGCCTAGGTCGACTCTGTGTCTGGCCCGCCTGTCCTTGGCCCAATTGTCCTTGGGATCGAATCGAGCTGCGATGAAACCGCGGTGGCGCTGGTGCGCGGCGATCGCACCATCCTCGCCCAGCGCATCGCCAGCCAGGACGAGGCGCACCGCCCGTTCGGCGGCGTGGTGCCGGAACTGGCGGCGCGCGCCCATGCCGACCGGCTGGCACCGATGGTGGAAGCGGTGCTGCAGGAGGCCGGCGTGGCCCTGTCGGATGTCGACGCCGTGGCCGGCACCGCGGGGCCGGGCCTCATCGGCGGCGTGATGGTGGGGCTGGTCACCGCAAAGGCGCTGGCCTTCGCGGCCGGCAAGCCGTTGATCGCGGTCAACCATCTCGAAGGCCATGCGCTGTCGCCCCGGCTGGCCGATGCATCGCTCCAATTCCCCTATCTGCTGCTGCTGGTGTCGGGCGGGCATTGCCAGCTCCTGGGTGTCGAAGGCGTCGGCCGCTATCGCCGACTGGCCACCACGATCGACGATGCGGTGGGCGAGGCCTTCGACAAGTCGGCGAAGCTGCTGGGGCTGGGCTTTCCCGGTGGCCCGGCGCTGGAGCGCGCCGCCAAGGCCGGCAATTCGGCCCGCTTCGTGCTGCCGCGCCCGCTGCTGGGCAGTGACGAGCCGCATTTCTCCTTCGCCGGTCTCAAGTCCGCGGTGCTGCGGGCCCGCGCCGCGCTTGCGGAACCGACCGAACAGGACATCGCCGATCTGGCCGCCGGCTTCCAGCAGGCGGCGACCGATTGCCTGGTCGATCGCACCGCGCGGGCCATCGACACTTTCCCTGAAGGGACCGCACTGGTGGTGGCCGGCGGGGTGGCAGCCAACCAGGCGATTCGCGGCGCGTTGGCCGATCTGGCCGCTGCAAACGGCCTGCCCTTCGTGGCGCCGCCACAATGGCTGTGCACCGACAATGGCGCGATGATCGCCTGGGCCGGGCTGGAGCGGTTCGCGGCTGGCGACGTGGACGACCTGTCTGCCCCCGCCCGCCCGCGCTGGCCGCTCGATCCGGCGGCCGAAGCCGTGCGCGGTGCGGGGGTGAAGGCGTGACGCGCTTTGGCGTCATCGGCGCGGGCGCCCCGCGTGCGTCCGCACGCAAGCAGAGAGTCCATGCGCCAGGGGACTCGCGGTGACAAAGTTTGGAGTCATCGGGGCCGGCGCATGGGGCACGGCGCTGGCCTGCACGCTGGCCGGCAATGGCCCGGTGACGCTCTGGGCGCGCGAGGCAGACGTGGTCGCCGCCATCAACGGCACGCGCGAGAATCCGCTATTCCTGCCCGGCATCCCGCTGCCCGCCGGCATCACCGCCACCGCCGATCTGGTCGACATGGCGGCGTGTGACATCATCCTCGTCGTGGTGCCCGCCCAGCATCTGCGCAGCGTGTTGGCCCATGCCGCGCCCCCCGCCGCCACCCCGCTGGTGCTGTGCGCCAAGGGGGTCGAGGCCGGCTCCCACGCGCTGATGGTGGAGGTGGCGCAGGCGCAGGTGCCCAATCCCGTCGCCGTTCTGTCCGGCCCCAGTTTCGCTGCCGAGGTCGCCCGGGGCCTGCCCTGCGCCATCACGTTGGCCTGCGCCGATGCAGCCCTGGGCGCGCGGCTGGTTGCGGCCATGGCGCGGCCGACGTTCCGCCTCTACCAGTCCGACGATGTGGTGGGGGCCGAGATTGGCGGTGCGGTGAAGAATGTGCTCGCCATCGCCTGCGGGGTGGTGGAGGGGGCTGGGCTGGGCCTCAACGCCCGCGCCGCGCTGATCGCGCGCGGTTTTGTGGAAATGACCCGCTTCGGCGTGGCGCGCGGCGCCCGCGCCGAAACCCTGGCTGGCCTGTCGGGCCTCGGCGATCTCGTCCTTACCTGCTCGTCGGAAAACAGCCGCAACTTCCGGCTGGGTGTGGGGCTGGGCCAGGGCCGCCCGCTGGCCGATCTGCTCGCCGGCCCGGCGGTGGCCGAGGGCGCCGCCACCGCCCCCGTGCTGGTGGATGCGGCGCGCGCGGCGGGCGTGGACATGCCGATTTCTGAGGCCGTCGCGGCGCTGCTGGCAGGAGCGTCGGTGCGCGAGACCATCAATGCGTTGCTGGCGAGGCCTCTGAGGGCAGAATAGCCGGCGATCGAGGTTCCTCTGGTATTGCCAGATACCAGGCGGGCGGCGCTTTGATCGTTCGGTCTGGCCTGCGCGTCACCTGCCCTGCATGACCGAGGATCATCAGCAGGTTGCGAACGTCAGCTTGCCAGGCAATGTCGGCATCCTGGGCAAATACGATGATGCGAAGGCGATTGTTCGACAGTGAGAGGTCGCGTTCCAGACCAACCTCGAGACCGCGCTTCAAGCAAATGACCTGCGCAAAGAAGAGGTGGTCCTTGGTTTCGCGGACAGTGCCATGGACGGACCATCCGTTGTCATTGGCGTGGCTGGACAAGGTTGTGGCCAGTGCCTTGAGCTGATCCTCAGGCACACGCAGGTAGAAGTCTGTCACCGCCACGGCCGACCGAGGCGACTCCAAGCACCCCGGCGCGACCGCTCGTTCTTCATCCAGCGGTATCGTGGCCATGACAGAGGCTGCAGCCACCAACGGCAGGGCATCGCGCCAATTCGGCCGCGCGGGGTTGCGGCTGTCGTCGAAAAGATCGGCCGGAACCAATGCGCGCACCAGAAGTGCGCTTGTCAAACCCAGGCCAGCGAAGAACAGGAACAGCGCCCCCGAAGTGGCGAATGTGTCCACGTCGCTCTGAGAGCCGAGGCTGGCAAGCGCAGCAAAAACCCCCAGCAGCAGACCGGGCAACAGGCCGGTCAGGGCAGCAATGCGCCACCGGCCAAATCGCGGGCCGGCCAGCATGTAGGGCACGGCACCGAAAGCCATGAGGCCACCGAGGACGAATGCGGTGGACTTCCGCAGCAGGGAGGGATCGCCAACGGGTGAACCAAGCTCAAAAACAACAAGCAGCAGCGGCGTCAGGATATTGGCGGCACCGACGAAGGCTGCCGCCTGCACGACAATGCTCCAGGCACGCCAGCCTGCCGCACCCATCAGAAATCGACCGCGATGCCGCCCTTCTCCCAGTCGCCGTAACGCACCGGATCGGGGCCCTTGCGGCCGCCCACTTCCTTGTCGGTGGGCGGCGGCGGCGGGGCTTCGGGTTGCCTGTCGCGCGGGTCAGGCTTTGGCTTGTCCTTGTCCATTGCCCAGTGTTGCCACCAGCTGCCGGCTGTTAGCAATGGGGTGAAGGGAAGCAGCCATGTTCGAGAAGAAGGTGATCGCCATCACGGGCGCGGGCAGCGGCATTGGCCGAGCGCTGGCGCTCGATCTGGCGCAGCGCGGCGCGGTGCTGGCGCTGTCCGACAAGGATGCGGACGGGTTGGCGGAGACGAAGCGCCTGCTCGGCAACCGGCCGGCCAGCATCACCACGCTGGACGTCACCGACACGCCGGCGCTCAACGCCTGGGTGGCGGGCGCAGTCGCCGAATGTGGCCGGCTGGATGGCATCATCAACAATGCCGGTCTGTCGGTGGTGGCGCCCTTCGCCGATTGCCCGCGCGAGGATTTTGACCGGGTGATGGCGGTGAACTTCACCGGGGTGGTGGAAGGCTGCCGAGCGGCGCTGCCGCATGTGAAGGCTGCGGCCGCCAGAGACGGCGTGGGCTGGATCGTCAATATTTCCAGCGTTTTCGGGATGATGGGCTACCCCACCCAGAGCGCCTACAACGCCAGCAAATATGCCGTGCGCGGGCTGACCGAGGCGATGGCGATGGAGCTGGCGCTCACCGATCCCAACATCTCGGTGATCCGTGTCCACCCCGGCGGCATCAAGACCAACGTGGCGAAGAATTCGAAGCACATCGCCCATCTGCCCGGCACCGATCCCAACACCGATTTCGCCGCCGAGTTCGAAAAGAACGCCCCGACCACGCCCGAACAGGCCGCCGCCACCATCATCCGCGGCATGGAACGCCGTTCCCCGCGCGTGTTGATCGGGCCGGATGCGCGCTTCATCGACTGGATGGTGCGATTGTTCCCGGTCTCCTATTTCAAGGTGATCGGCAATTTCCTTGGCCGGCGGCGCTGAATCGGCCAAGGGCAGTGGCGATGAAGCGCCGCCCCGCCACACCTGCTCCCGTTCAGGCCACCGAAGGCGTGCCGGCGCGCCGCGCGGCGATGAAGATGCTGCAGGCCGTGCTGGATCGTGGCGTGCCCTTCGATGCTGCTGCGGGCGCGGCCGACGATCTGCCCCGCCCCGATGACCGCGGGCTCGCCCGCCTGCTGGCGCTGACCGTGCTGCGCTGGCTGCCCGATCTTGATGCGCTGATCGACAGTGCCACCCAGCGCCCGCTGCCCCCCGATGCCCGCGCCCGCCATGTGCTGCGCGTCGCGCTTGCCGGCT
>NZ_WMHO01000174.1 GCF_010994245.1 Sandarakinorhabdus rubra | reverse complement strand
TGCCTCGGGTGCGCAGCAGCGCGCGCGCGCCGCCCACGGCCGCGGCGACCCCTGCCAGCGTGGCGGCATCGGGCGGGGTCTTCAGATATTCGACGATCTGCGGCGTGTGACCCTGCGCCTTGAGCAGGGCCAGGGCGTTACGCGAGGTGCCGCACTGCGGATTGTGCCAGATGGTGATGTTTGCCATGCCCTTGCGTTCTGCCGCCACTTGCCGGTCTGAACCCTTCCTGATGCAAAGTCTGACATGGGGCGGCTGCCCAAGTCCAGCGGGCGCGGATGGCGATTTTTGGCAGGGTGGCGGACCAACCTGCCATCGGCCACAGCTTGACCTATTCTGCATGGCTGGCAGGGGTTGTCGCACGCAGGCAAGGGGAGGACTTCACATGGCCGGGCCACTGAATGGGATCAGGGTGATCGAGTTGGCCGGTATCGGGCCGGGCCCGTTTGCCGGCATGATGCTCGCCGATCACGGGGCCGAGGTGATCCGGGTGGACCGCCCGGGTGCCCGCATCGATGCGCGCGATCCGCTGCTGCGGGGCCGGCGGGTGATCGGCGTGGACCTGAAGAGCGCGGAAGGCCGGGCGCTGGTGCTCGACCTCGTCAAGGGTGCCGACGCGCTGTTCGAGGGCTTCCGCCCCGGCGTCACCGAACGGTTGGGGCTGGGCCCGGCCGAGTGCCACGCGGTCAATCCGGCCCTGGTTTATGGTCGGATGACCGGCTGGGGCCAGTTTGGCCCCTATGCCCAGGCCGCCGGGCACGACATCAACTATATCGCGCTGGCCGGTGCGCTCCACGCCTATGGCCGCGCCGGGGAGAAGCCCACCCCGCCGATCAACATGGTCGGCGACTTTGGCGGCGGCGGCATGATGCTGGCCTTCGGCATGGTGGCGGCGCTGCTGCACGCCAAGGCCACGGGGCAGGGCCAGGTGATCGATTGCGCGATGACCGATGGCGCGGCCACGCTGATGGCGATGATCTGGGGCTTCCGCGCCAACGGCATCTGGCAGGACCGGCGCGGCGTCAATCTGCTCGATACCGGTTCCCACATGTATGACGCCTATGAAACCGCCGACGGCAAGTGGATCAGCATCGGCAGCCTCGAGCCGCAATTCTATGCCCTGCTGCTGGAGAAGACCGGCCTGAAGGATGATCCGGATTTCGCCGCGCAGATGGACAGCGCGCGCTGGCCGGCGCTGAAGGCGAAGCTGACCGCGCTGTTCCGCACGAAGACGCGCGAGGAATGGTGCGACCTCATGGAGATGACCGACGTCTGCTTCGCCCCGGTGCTGTCGATGGAGGAGGCGCCCAACCACCCGCACAACGCTGCCCGCCAGACCTTTGTGGAGGCCGATGGCGTGATGCAGCCGGCGCCGGCGCCGCGCTATTCGGCGACCGTGACCGACCGGCCACGGATGACGAAGGCTGCCGACACCGATGCCATCCTGGCCGAGTTGGGCTATGGCGCGACAAGGGTGCAGGCGCTGAAGGCGGCCGGGACGGTTCGTTGACGGCCTGTGGCTGAGCGGGCGCCCCACGCCACTTTCTGGGAAGCGTCGCGCGGGCGCTGGCATGCCGAGCCGGCATCTGCCACGCGCAGCCCGTTTGCGCGTGATCGCGACCGCATCATCCATTCGGGGGCCTTTCGCCGCCTGCGCTACAAGACCCAGGTGTTCGTGGCGCCGGATGGCGACCATTTCCGGGTGCGGCTCACCCACAGTCTCGAAGTGGCACAGATCGCCCGCAGCCTCGCCCGCGCGCTGGGGTTGGACGAAGACCTGACCGAGGCGCTGGCGCTGGCCCATGATCTGGGCCACCCGCCCTTCGGCCATAGCGGCGAGGACGCGCTGGAACGCGCCATGGCGCCCTGGGGCGGGTTCGATCACAACGGCCATGCCTTGCGGATCGTCACGCGGCTGGAAAGCCGCTACCCGGGTTTCGACGGCCTGAACCTGACCTGGGAAACCCTGGAAGGGCTGGCCAAGCACAACGGGCCGATTTACGCGCCAGGCTGGGCGCTGGCCGAAGTGGACGCGGCCTGGCCGCTCGATCTGGCGAGTCACGCCGGCCTGGAAGCGCAGATCGCGGCGATCGCCGACGACATTGCCTACGACAATCACGACCTCGACGACGGCATCAGAGCCGGTTTGTTTTCGATTGAAGATATAACCGCGGCGGTTCCTTTTGTGGCCGAGTGCTGGGCGGCGGTCACCACACGTTGGCCGGGCGTTTCGGCCCGGCGCCGGCTGGTCCCGGCGCTCGTGCGCGAACAGATCGGGCGCATGGCCGACGATCTGCTGGCCACCGTGCGGGCGCGGCTGGCCGAGCATGACGTGCGACAGGTGGCCGATGTCCGGGGCGCCGGTCGCACGCTTGCCACGCTTTCGCCGGCGCTGGCGGCCGAAGTCCAGGTGCTGAAGGACTATCTCCGCCAGCACATGTATCGTGCGTCCGCCGTGGTGCGGCTGCGCGATCCGTCCGAAGCCGTGGTGGCATCGCTGTTCGGCGTGCTCCATGAACGTCCAGAGCTGCTGCCGGGCGACTGGGCGGCGCTGTGCCCGGCCGACGAACCGGCACGGGCGCGGCATGTCGGCGATTTCGTGGCCGGCATGACCGATCGTTATGCATTGAAACTCTATGAGGCGTTGGTAGGGCCTTCGCCGCTGCCGCAGGAGATGGTGACATGAGTGACGTTCACGGTTTTGTGCATCCGAAGTTCGAGGCCGTGCGCGGGGCCCTTGCTGCGGCCCTGGCGCGCGGCGACGATCTGGGCGCAAGCTTTGCCGCCACGCTGGATGGCGAGCCGGTGATTGATTTGTGGGGCGGCTGGGCCGATGCCGAGCAGACGCGGCCCTGGGAACGGGACACCATCGTCAACGTCTATTCCACCACCAAGACGATGACGGCGCTGACCGCGCTGTGGCTGGCCGATCAGGGTGCGCTGCGCTTCGAGGAGAAGGTGGCACACTACTGGCCGGAGTTCGCGGCGGCCGGCAAGGCGGACGTGACCGTGGCCCACCTGATGAGCCATTCGGCCGGCCTGTCGGGCTTCCACGAGCCGATGCAGCCTGCCGACCTATATGATTGGGAACTGGTGACCAGCCGCCTCGCCGCCCAGGCGCCATTCTGGGAGCCTGGCACCGCGCCGGGCTATCACGCGATGACGCAAGGCTATCTGGTGGGCGAAGTGGTGCGGCGTATCACCGGCAAGTCTCTGGGCACGGTGTTCGCTGAGCAGCTCGCCGGGCCGCTCGGCGCCGATTTCCACATCGGTCTGGATGCCGCCCATGATGGCCGTGTGGCCGATCTGGTGCCGCCGCCGCAGGGCGCATCGATAAGCGACGGCCCGCAATCAGCGCTGGCCAAGAACATGGCGACCAACCCGCCCGTAGATCCGTTGGCAACGCGCACCAGGGCCTGGCGGGCGGCGGAGATCCCAGCAGCCGGCGGCCACGGCAATGCCCGCTCTGTGGCAGCGGTGCAGACCCTGATGGCCAATGGCGGCGTCGCCGACGGCAAGCGCCTGCTCAGCGAAGCAGGCGTCAGGAAGGCGCTGGAGCTGCAGATTGAAGGGCATGATCAGGTGCTGAACATGCCGGTGCGCTATGGCCTGGGCTATGGCATGCCCACCGAACGGCTGCCTTTTCCCAACAAGAACACCGTGTTCTGGGGCGGCTATGGCGGATCGCTGGTGGTCTGCGACATGGATGCGCGGCTGTGCATGAGCTATGTGATGAACAAGATGGCCGGCACCACCACGGGCGACATGCGCGCCTTCATGCTGATGGCCGGGGTGTGGCAGGCACTGCTGTCGTGAAGTCAATCCTGTTCGCAGCTATGCTGCTGGCCGCCCCGGCGCTGGCACAGACGGCGCCGGACCCGCATCGTCTTGCGCTAGCCGCTGGCTACAAGGCGGCGTTCACCTGTTCCGGGCGGTGGAATGCCGGGCAGGGGGAAGCGGCGATTGCTCGCGACGACCTGACCGGGATTTATGCGGAGTATCAGCCGCTGGTGGGCGGGCTGAAAGCGGACGTGGACGAGGCGGCGCGGACGGTTTCGGTGACATTTGCGGCGGACCTGCCGCCGCGCATTGCCGTGTGGCGGGCGTTGTTGGGCTGCACGCAGTTGCCGGTGGGTGCCACCTCCACGGCGGATGTGGCGCGGTTGGTGCCGGGGCTGGCAGCGCCCGATCTGGCAGCCACAGATGCGCGGCCGTGGCCGTTGGGCGATCAGGGCGCGGTACAGCCATTGAAGCGCAAGCGCGACCGGGCGGCGCTCGAAGCGGTGGTGGCGAAGGCATTTGAAAGTGACCGCACCACGGCGGTGATCGTGATGAAGAACGGCAGGATCATTGCCGAGCGCTATCGTGCCGACTGGACCATGCACACGCCGCAGCGCACCTGGAGCGTCGCGAAATCGCTGACCGCGACGCTGGTGGGCCGGGCGGTGCAGAAGGGCCTGGTGGACGTGGCACAGGCGGCGCCGGTGCCGCAGTGGCAGGCGCCGGGTGATCCCCGGGCCGCCATCACCTGGAGCCACTTGCTGCGGATGAAGAGCGGGCTGTGGACGGCCGGCCCGGGCAATCGCACCGATGAGGTCTATCTGGGCGGCGCGACGGTGGCAGAGACGGCGCCGGCGATGCCGCTGGAGAATGGGCCGGGCGCACACTTCAACTACAGCAACAATGACATCATGCTGGCGGCGCTGTCGCTGTCCCGCGTGCTGGCGAAGGACGGCGGCCAACACGCGGCGCTGGCCTTTCCGTTTACCGAACTGCTGTGGCCGCTGGGGATGACGCGCACGACACCGGAAACGGACTGGCGCGGCGATTTCGTGCTGTCGAGCCAGGTGTGGATGACCGCGCGTGATCTGGCGCGGCTGGCCCTGCTTTATCAGAACGGCGGCAAGGTGGGGGGCCAGCAGCTGCTGCCGCCGGACTGGCCAGCCTTCGTGGAGCGCGCCGATGGCCCGCAGCCGGACAATCGCCCGGAAGGCTATGGCGCCGGCTTCTGGCGCTGGGGCGGATTGGGCGCACGCGAGGGCGTGCCGGCGCTGCCGGCCGGCACCTATGCGATGAACGGCAATCGCGGCCAATATGCGGTAATCGCCGGGAATATCATCGTCATCCGGCGTGGCTTCGATCTGCCTGGGGCGCCGTTCCCGATGCACGCCTTTGCCGCAGAGGTTGTGGCGACTGTGGGCAAAATAACCAAATAGGCACATTTCTGCTTGACTAGCGTAACGCTTCAGGTTGCATATCGGGCATGGATGCGGAATCGGCCCGGCGGCCGCGTCGCTGGCGGGAGGCGATCGTGCTGGATGGTGAAGCCTTGCCGCATGCCACCGATCGGTCCGCGCCTGCAGCGGGCAGCGCAGGGACGCCTGGCGGCGAACAACGGGCAGACCGGCGTCCGGCCGCCAGGGCCATGGCCCTGCGTGACCGGGCCGCCTTTCTTGATCTGCTGGCTCGTCATGGTGATCCGGCGGTAGCTACCGAGCAGTTGGCGGTGTCGCGCTCGACCATGGCGACGCACCGGCGGGCCCCACCAGCCTTGCCATCATGGACCTGCCGCCGCTGCCCGGCGAGCTGCCGGACCGGCCGCGCCTTTGGCTGGCAGGCGCGGGCGC
>NZ_WMHO01000173.1 GCF_010994245.1 Sandarakinorhabdus rubra | reverse complement strand
GCCATTCCTGCTCACCGCGGCGGCGGCGCTGGGCCTCGGGCTGGCGCTGGCCGATCGCTTGCAGGGCCGCGCGGTTTCGGCCACCACGCGGCTGCCGCTTGGCGCCCTGATGGCCGGTGTGGCACTGCTGTTCCTGGCCCTTGGCCCCGACTGGTTGGAGATGCTCAGATGACCGCCTTCGCCGGCGCCCAGCGCCTGCCCGACAAGCGGGTGGAGCTGTATCAGAAGAAGAAATTCCTCTCGGCCGAGGCCTGTGCCGGGCTCATTGCCCTCATCGACACGCTGCGTCGGCCGTCGACCATCACCGATGCCTATGGCGCCGATGCAGATTTCCGCACCAGCGAGACCGCCGATCTGCCCGCCGATCACCCGCTGGTCGGCGCCGTCTATCGGCAGCTGGCCGATTATGCCGGCCTGCCGCTGGCCCATGCCGAGGCACTGCAGGGCCAGCGTTATGCGCCGGGCCAGCAGTTCAAGGCCCATACCGATTATTTCGAGCCGACCGGCCTCGACTATTTCCCGCACACCCAGGATGGCGGCCAGCGCACCTTCACGCTGATGGTCTATCTGAATGCGCCGCAGGCCGGTGGCGCCACGCGCTTTGTCCATCTCGACAAATTGTTCCAGCCCGAACCCGGCAAGCTGCTCGCGTGGAACAACCGGCTGCCCGATGGCGGGGTGAATGGCTTCACCCTGCACGCCGGCATGCCGGTGAGGGCCGGCACCAAGTACATCATCACCGCCTGGTTCCGCGAGCGGCCGCGCCGCTGGCCGGCGGTTCGCTGAAACCGGTCGTGCGCTGACGAAAAGATCCGCCGTGGCGCCTTGCGGAGCCACGGCGGCAGTTGGGGGCAATCGTCAGAACTTGGCTGTGACGCTGGCCTGGAAGGTGCGGCCGCGCACCCACGTGTTGGTGTCGATGCGGCTGTCGTTCAGGGTCTGGAATTCCTGGTAGCGCACGTTGGTGAGGTTACGGCCTTCCAGCTTCAGCTCGATCTCGCGGCTGAACAGCTTGAAGCCCTGGCGGATGACGACATCGAAGATCAGGCCTGGCCGCTCGATCAGGTCGGGCTGGCCCGTCGGTCCGCGGAAGGCAACGCGGTCGCTGGCATAGTTGATCAGCAGCGTCTGTTCCGAAAGCGAACCCTCGTCCTGGAAGCCGATCTGCAGATTGGCGACATGGTCGGACTGGCCGGTAAGCGGCCGACCATCGATGAACAGGTCAGTTGCGGGACGCACTTCGCCGGTCAGCGGGAACAGCGTGGTGTCACCATCGCGGACCCGGATGGACGAGCTGGTGAAGGTATAGTTGGCGGCCACCATGAAGCGCCGCGATTCAAAGAAGCTCCCGAGGCCGGAGAGCGGGAAATATTTCTGCACCTCGATTTCCGCGCCATAGAGCCGGGCCTTGGGCGCGTTGGCGAAGGTGTTCTGCACTGTGCCGCCCTGGACCAGCACGATTGAATCGATCGGGTTCTTGATGTCCTTGTAGAACACGCCGGCCGCCAGCCGCTCGTCGCGGCCGAAATACCATTCATAGCGGCCTTCGAGGTTCACCAGTTCCGAGTTGATCATGAACTGGTTGCCGAAGCTCAGTCGGTCGCTCTCGGTGTCGAAATAGGGCTGCGGCGCCAGCTCGCGGAACTGCGGGCGGGCAATCGTCTTCGATGCGGCAAAGCGCAGCTGCATGTCCTCGGCGAAGTTCCAGGTCAGGGTGCCGGACGGCAGCCAATAATTGCGATCAATGTTGGTCGGCTGGTTGAAGGTCGAACCCGGGTTGGTGTTGAACACGTCGATCGGGGTGACATTCTGCTTGCCGCTTTCGTAGCGCACGCCAGCCACGAACTGCACGCCGTCTGCCGGCTCGATCTCCACCTGGCCATAGCCGGCATGGATGGTCAGATCGGCCGTGTAGCGCGGCGAAACGGTCGAGGTGCTGTTGAGCACGATGCCGTAGGTATAGATATTGAAGTCGGACAGCAGGAAGTCGGGCCGCTGCTGCGCGACGGCGATCGGCAGCACGCCGCTTGACTGGTAGCGATAGTCGAAGCGTTCCGACTGGCGCTCGGCCTTGCTGTAGGCATAGCCGGCGGTCAGGCGGATCGGGAACGGGCCGCCACGGATCTTGTAGCCAAGGTCGATGCCGCCGCCCCAGACATTCTCGTTCAGGCGACTGAAGGCCACTTCGCTGCTCTGCCCTGGCGAGCGCAGGTCATTGACGAAATCATTGATCGTGACGCCGCCGACCGTCTCGACGAAGGCATAGTTGTTGAGACGCTCATAGGGCGACAGGCGCTTGGAGTTGGCATAGGTGCCGCGCAGGTCGAGCGTCAGGTCATCGAACTTGAACTCGCCCACCAGTTGGGTGTCGATCAGCTGGCGCCGGAAGAACGCCGTGCCCTCGCGCTGCAACAGCGCTTCGCCAACGTTCACGTCCTCGGTGCCGCGCTGGATGCGGGCTTCCTTGATGCTGTCGTTCACATACAGATTGACGAACCGGATCTTGTGCTGGCCGAACTCCGCGCCGAAGCTGACCAGGCCGTTCAGGACGCTGCGCATCTCGGTCGAGACGAAGTCGAAGTCCACGTTCGGGCGCAACTCGGTGCTCCCCCGTCCGGCGTTCGACCGCTGCTGCTTGCCGGCCTTGGTCTGCCACTCCTGGCTGAAGCCGGCAGCGAACACGAAGCCGATGCGTGCATCGCCCACATCCCAGGCCCGGCCGCCGGCCATGTTGGCGCCCCAGTTCACCGGGATGTCGCTCTGGGCGAAGATCAGGTTGGATTCCGCATTGGTCAGACTGGCGGTGATGTCCTGCAGCTGGCGCACCGTGTAGTTCTGGCCCACGGCGAGCAGCGTGCCGGCGTCCTGGCTCTGCCGGATGCCGGCCGGCAGGTTGCGGACACCATCATCGAAGCCGGTCCAGTCATGCCGGCCGCCGGCATAGACATAGCCCAGCTGGCCGGTGGTCGCGGTGTTGGCGCCGATGCTGCCGCCCACGCTGAAGAACGGCTCTGCGGGGACGGTCAGGGTGGTCAGGTTGATCACGCCGCCGCCAAACTCGCCGGGGAAGTTGGCCGAATAGCTCTTCTGCACGACCGACGAGGCCAGGGCCGACGTCGGGAACAGATCGAGTGGCACCACGCGGCGCAGCGGGTCCGGCGAGGGGATCGGCAGGCCGTTCAGCAACGCCAGCGAATAACGCTCGCCAAGGCCGCGGACATAAACATAGCTACCGCCCACCACCGACAGGCCGGTGACGCGCTTCAGGGCGCCGGCGATGTCGCCTTCACCCGTGCGCGCGATGTCGGCTGCCGACAGGACCGACACCACCTCGCGGCTGGCGCGGATGGTGTTGGGAATGCGCCGGCCAACGATGACGATCTCGTCGTTGCCGCCGCCGGGGATGGAGACATCGACCGATTCCTCCTCCGCCGGCGGCGCGGCGGGCGGTGGTGCCGGTTGCGCCTGCGCCAGCGCCGGCGCGGCAAGGCCGGCCAGCACCGTGGTGGAAAGGATGTGCAGCTTGGTCCTGGTGTTCATGCGGTTCGAGCCCCTGGCGTGACTGGCCAACGGCCGGGGCACGAGGGCCCCGGCCGTGCGATCACTGGATGGGTGACGGCGGCGCCGTGCAGGCGGTGGCGCCGGGGCCCACGCCGCAGGTCCAGCCGGCATACCAGGTGTCGGTGGCGTTGCGGAAAGCGCCGACATAGTTGGTCTGGTCGAAGAAGGTGCCGGTGTTGGCGAACGCCACCCGCGGATCGGTGGCGGGCGCCGAGGTTTCGAAATTGCCCGGCAGGAAGATGTTCTGCAGCGTCAGCGTCACTGGCGGCAGGATATTGCTGTTGCCGGTGATGAGCGGAGTGACTGCCGCAGCATCCACGCCGCTGTCGTTCTCCACGGCACCACCGGAGCAGCCGAAGATCACCGAGCGGAAGATCGGCGGGCCGCGCTCATCCGGCGCCGATCCTGAAGCCGCGATCGTCTGCGCATCGTCGATGTCGAGGCACTGGGCGGTGCCGGTGTGGGTGATGATGCCGTTGGCGAGGCCGAAATCGGTGCCGCCGCGCAGCAGCACGCTGTCCGACCGCGTGCCGATGAAGGTGAAGTTGGCGATGCGCGGGAAGCTGCGCGGCTGCAGCTGCTCGTTGCCGCTGGTTTCCGCTTCGATCACGCGGTCGCCGCCATCAGAGCGCTGGACGACCAGAGCATACTGGATCAGGCCCTGGTAGCCGAGATCGGTGTCGATCGTGTCGTCGTCGTTGCCGGTCAGCACCAGATACTTGTGGTTCACGCGGCCACCGAACCACTCGATGCCATCGTCCGAGCTGTTGTGGACCTGGATATGGTTGGCAAAGGTGCCGGAACCGACGCCGGCAAAGGTGATGCCGTTCAGCTCGTTGCCCGGCTGCACCTGGAAGCCCGGATAGCGGACCTGAATATAGTCCAGCCGGCCCGAGTTGTCGCTGGGGGTGCCGCCGCCATAGATGCCGCCGGTCACGCCTTCCACCGCCGACTGGCAGTCCACCGTGCCCGGCGTCACGGTGCCGATGCAGGTGTGGATCGGCGCGCGGCCGAGGATGACGATGCCGCCCCACTGGCCGATGGCGCTGGTGCCACCATCAGTGGTGCCGGGGAAGCCTTCCATGTTGGAGCGGCTGGTGAAGATGATCGGGCGGGTGGCGGTGCCTTCCGCGAAGATCTGCGAGCCACGGTTGACCACCAGCGAGTCAGCGCCTGACGAGCCGAACACGACTACCCCCGGTTCGATGGTCAGGATGCCCTGCTGGCCACCGACCGCCGGTGCCGCCGGGTTGGCGCCCAGATCGATGCCGACGTTGACGCGGCCGGACAGCGAATAGACAACGCCCCGGATGTTGCGCAGCGTCAGACTGCCGGTGATGTTGCCCGAAATCTGGCAATTGCGCAGGTTGTTGATGACGCCCACGTTGGCGGTGCCGGCAGGGCAGCTGTCAGCCGGGCCGGTGGTCGGCGGGGTCGGCGTTGGCGTTGGGGCAGGCGCCGGCGCCGGGGCGGGCGCCGGAACGACAATCGTGCCTTCGCCAGGCGACGCGATATTGGTGGCACCGTCGCAGGCAGCCAGCGCGACAGCGGAACCGATCAGCAGCAGATGGCGGAAACGGATGGTCATGGGTCACCCCTCAAGGCCTGGTGGTTGCAACAGGTGGAGCAGCCCCTGGCCCTGAGCGCCGCCCCCATATGGCCCGGCGTCTAGGCGTGATTCGTGGCAGCGGCATTGCGACGCAGTTTCGATTTCATGACAGGAAAGTTGCACATTTGTGTCGGCCCACGCCCGGCCGAGTCAGCTGGAAACGGTCACATCCAGCGTCTTGCCGCCGCGCCTGAGGGACAGCTGCATGCGCCCGCCAGTGGCCAGCACTTGCGGCAGTTCGATGATTTGTTCTTCGGAATAGAGCGGGTTGCCATCACGGGCGAGGAGCACGTCACCAACCCTTAAGCCGGCGCGGGCCAGTTGCGGCAGGCCCGACAGGCTGTCCAGCCGCCAGCCGCTGATCGCGCCATCGGCCCCCCGCACTGGTTGCAGCGCCAGCCGCCACGGCGTCGGATCGCCGCCCGGCGGCTGCGGGCGGGTTGCGGCAGGCCGTGCATCCGGAAAGGCGAGCACCAGCTCTCCCGCCGGGCCGGCCAGCACCGCCTGG
>NZ_WMHO01000172.1 GCF_010994245.1 Sandarakinorhabdus rubra | reverse complement strand
GGCCTCCGGAACCGCATCGGCGTGCGCCACGCCGCAGGCGGCAAAGCCCAGCCGCGCGGCCTCGGCGGCCAGGCGCTGTTTCAGGCCAGCGTTGCCAGCCAATCGCCCACCAGCCCCGCCACCTGCTGTTCGACGGCGCCCCAGAACAGCCAGTGCGATGCGCCAGGCAGCTCGTGATAGTCCACCACGCCGCCGTTTCCGCCGCTCAGATTGCGCGCCGTGGCCCGCGCGGTGCCGGGCGTGGTGATGCGATCATCGCTGCCCACGATCACTAGCGCCGGCCGGGTCAGCCGGGCATAATCCACCTGCGTGACATTGCCGAACAGCTGCGGGAACGCCATTTCGGCCAGCACCCGCCCTGATTCCCATACCTGCGCAGCCATCTCAGCCTGGAAGACAGGTTCGGGAACGCCGTTGAAAATTCCCCAGCGCGCGCCCGCTTCGTCACGCAGCATCGGCTTTTCCCACCAGCCCCACCGCAGCATCACGTTCTTCAATGTGCGCAGCGGATCGAGGCTGAACGCCTGGGCATTGGCGGCCCCGCCCGGCGACAGCAGCACCAGGCCGGCATGCGGCACGCGCACCGCCACCAGCTGCGCCAGCAGCCCGCCCATCGAATGGCCCAGGATCACCGGCGGGGCTCCCAGCTTGCCGGCCTCGGCGACGAGGAAATCGACATAGGCGGTGATCGACAGGCTGCCCAGCGCCTCGGCCGGCGGCAGGCTGGCCGGGCGATCATGGAAGGGCAGCGCCGGGGCGTGGACCGTGTGGCCGGCGGCAGCCAGGGGCTCGCGCAGGCGGTCGAACACCGCCGGGGTCGACCACATGCCGTGGATGAGGAGGATCGGCGGCTTCAGCACACCACCCCGGTGGAGGCCAGCACGCCCAGCGTGACGATGTCGGAGGCCGAGCTGTTCATCGGCACGATCTGCACCGGGCGCGCCATGTTGACCAGCATCGGGCCGACCACGCGCAGATTGGCGACTTCCTTGATCAGCTTGGCGGCGATGTTGGCGCTGTGCAAGCCGGGCATGATCAGCACATTGGCCGGACCGGACAGGCGGCTGAACGGATATTGCGCGCGCATCGCCGGATTGAGCGCCACGTCGGCCGACAGTTCGCCTTCATACTCAAAGCCGACCTGGCGGGCATCGAGCAGCGCGACGGCCTCGCGCACATTGTCGACGATGCTGCCCTGCGGATTGCCGAAATTGCTGTACGAAAGGAAGGCAACGCGTGGTTCAACCCCAAGCCGGCGGGCAACGGCAGCGGTCTCGACCGCGATGTCGGCCAGATGGTCCGCGTTCGGGCGTTCGGTCACCGTGGTGTCGGCGATGAAGATCGTTTGCTGCTTGCCCACCAGCATGTGGATGCCGAACGGGCGGCGATCCGGCACCGGATCGATCACCGTGCGCACCTGGCGATAGGTGGTGGCGAAGTTGCGGGTGACGCCGGTCAGCATCAGGTCGGCTTCGCCCATCGCCACCAGCAGCGCGCCAAAGATGTTGCGCTCGTGATTGACCATGCGCTGCACGTCCCGATGCAGCATGCCGCGCCGCTGCAGGCGGCTGTAGAGATATTCCACCATCTTGGGCACCAGTGGCGACTTGGAGCTGTTGTGGATCTCGAAACTGTCGATGTCCTCGACGCCCAGTCGTTCCAGCCCCTCGCGCACCGGCGCCTCGCGGCCCACCAGCACCGGTGTGCCATAGCCGGAATTGCGCCAGTTGATGGCCGCGCGCAGCACCACCTCCTGCTCGGCCTCGGCAAACACCGCCCGGCGCGGACGGCTCTGGGCGCTCTCGATGGCGCCCTGCAAAATCGAGGTGGTGGGATTGAGGCGGCTCTTCAGTTCCTGGCGATAGGCCTCCTCATCAAAGAAGGGCTTGCGCGCCGCGCCCGAGGCCATGGCCGCCTTGGCCACCGCGATCGGCACATGCTCGATGAGGCGCGGATCGAACGGGGCGGGAATGATATATTCGGGGCCAAAGGTGCGCGCCTTGCCGCCATAAGCCGCCGCCACCTCGTCGGGCACCGGCATGCGCGCCAGGCTGGCAATCGCATTGGCCGCCGCCAGCTTCATCTCCTCGTTGATCGCCGTTGCCCGCACGTCGAGCGCACCCCGAAACAGATAGGGGAAGCACAGCACGTTGTTGACCTGGTTGGGATAATCGCTGCGCCCGGTGGCCACGATCGCGTCGGATCGCACCTTGTGCACCTCTTCCGGCGTGATCTCCGGATCGGGGTTGGCCATGGCAAAGATGATCGGATTGGGCGCCATGCTGGCCACCATCTCGGGGCTGACGGCTCCCTTCTGGCTCAGCCCGAACAGCACGTCGGCCCCCACCATCGCCTCTTCAAGGGAGCGCGCGTCCGTCACCGCAGCATGGGCGGACTTCCACTGGTTCATGCCCTTCTCGCGGCCGACATAGATCACGCCCGAGGTGTCGCACATCACGACATGCTTGACCCCGAACAGCTTGACCAGCTCGGTGCAGGCGATAGCGGCGGCACCGGCGCCATTGACCACCAGCTTCACGTCTTCCGGACGCCGTCCGGTCAGATGCAGGGCGTTGATGAGGCCGGCGGCCGCGACGATGGCGGTGCCATGCTGGTCATCGTGAAAGACCGGGATCCGCATGCGCTCCTTGAGCGCGCTTTCAATGATGAAACACTCGGGCGCCTTGATGTCCTCAAGGTTGATGCCGCCGAAGCTGGGCTCCATCAACTCGACCGCCGCAATGAAGCGGTCCACGTCTTCGGTGGCGAGTTCCAGATCGATGCTGTCGATGTCGGCAAAGCGCTTGAACAGCACCGCCTTGCCTTCCATCACCGGCTTGGAGGCCAGCGCACCGAGGTTGCCCAGCCCCAGGATGGCGGTGCCGTTGGAGATGACGGCGACCAGATTGCCCTTGATCGTGTAGTCATAGGCGGTGTCGGGATCGGCAGCGATGGCGCGCACGGGGGCCGCCACACCGGGCGAATAAGCCAGGCTCAGGTCCCGCTGGGTCGCCATCGGCTTGGAGGCGACGATGTCGAGTTTCCCGGCCTTGCCGCGGCTGTGATAGTTCAGCGCCTCGCGGTCACCGAAATCGGAATCGAGGGCGGGCTTGTCGCTCTTGCTGGTCATTATCCGGGTTCGCTTGGGGGGTGAGACGCACCGATAGGATTGTGGCAGCAACTGGGCAAGAACTTATCGGCTCGCCCGCAGCCCATGCGCCCTTTGCGCGCGGGCGATGGTCGCGCTATCCCGTTGCCGTGACCGCTGCCTCCCCGATGATTGCCCAGTATCTGGCCATAAAGGCCGAAGCCGATGCGCTGGCGCCCGGCGCCTTGCTGTTCTTCCGCATGGGCGATTTCTATGAACTGTTCTTCGAGGATGCCGCCACCGCCGCCGCCGCGCTCGACATCGCGCTGACCCGGCGCGGCGAGCATGCCGGCCAGCCGATCCCGATGTGCGGCGTGCCGGTCCACGCGCACGAGGCCTATCTGGCCCGCCTGATCCGAGCCGGGCACCGGGTGGCGATTGCCGAACAGGTAGAAGACCCGGCGGAAGCCAAGAAACGCGGCTCGAAATCGGTGGTGGCGCGCGCCATCACCCGCATCGCGACGCCCGGCACCTTGACCGAGTCCGGCCTGCTGGAACCGCGCCGCGCCAACTGGCTCGCGGCGCTGACAGCATCGGGGGGCGATGCCGCTGGCCTCGCCTGGCTCGACCTGTCGACGGGCGCCTTCCACACGCGGGCGGGCAGCCTTGCAGAGCTGAAGGCCGAACTGGCGCGCCTGGCGCCGGCGGAAACGCTGGTGCCCGAAGGCAGCGGCCTCGCTGGCACTTCGCGGCCTGCCGGGGATTTTTCCGCCGCAAGGGCCGAGGCGGCGCTCAAGTCCCGGTTCGGGGTGGCCACCCTCGATGGCTGGGGGCTGTTCACCCCGGCCGAGCTGGCTGCTGCTGGCGCCGCCCTTGCCTATGCGCAGGAGACCGCCGGCGCCGCTGTGCCGCTCATCCTGCCACCCCGCCGCGAGCTGGCCGGCAGCACCATGGCCATCGATGCCGCCACCCGCGCCAGCCTGGAATTGTCGCGCAGCACCAGCCGCCACAGCCTTGAAGCCACGATCGACCGCACCGTCACCGCCGCCGGCGCGCGGCTGTTGGGCGCCGATCTGGCCGCGCCCCTCACCGATCCGGCGGCGATTGGCGACCGGCTTGATCTCGTCGGCTGGTTCCTCGCCGATCCAATGACCCGCGCCGCCACGCGCGATGCGCTGTCGGCCCTGCCCGATGTGGCCCGCGCGCTGGCCCGCATCGCCGTCGGGCGCTGGAGCCCGCGCGATCTCGGCCAGCTTGGCAGCGGCCTTGGCCTGGCACTCCGGCTCAAGGCCGCGCTGGCAACCCGCGCCGGCGCGGCGGGCACCCCGCCGCTGCTGGCCGACACGCTGGCCCGCATCGGCGATGGACTTGGCGCCCTCGCCGAACAGCTGGGGCGCACCCTTGTCGATGAACCGCCGCTGGAGCTGCCCGGCGCCATCCGCCCTGGCCATGATGCCGCACTGGATGCGCTGCGCGAGACGGCGCGCGACGGCCGCAGCGCGGTGGCCGCGCTGGAAAGCCGCCTCAAGGCCGAGACCGGCATCACGGCGCTGAAGATCCGCCACAACAATGTGCTGGGCTATCACATCGAGGTGCCGGCGGCCCGCGCCGAACCGCTGCTGCGGGCGGATTCGGGCTTCATCCACCGCCAGACGATGGCAGGTGCGGTCCGCTTCTCTTCCCCCGAACTGGGCAATCTTGCCGCCCGCATTGCGCAGGCCGCCGATCATGCGCTGGTCGCCGAGGCCGCGCATCTGGAGGAATTGCGCGCTGCCGTGCTGGGCCATGCCACCGCGATCAGCGACACCGCCGCCGCGCTGGCCCGGCTCGACGTGGCGGCAGCGCTCGCCGAACTGGCGGCGACGGAAAACTGGGCGCGCCCAGTGGTGGACGCCAGCACCGCCTTTGCCATCACCGGCGGCCGCCACCCGGTTGTCGAGCAGGCCGTATCCCGCACCGGCGCGCGCTTCACGCCCAATGATTGCGACCTGTCGGCCGATCGCCGGGTGTGGCTGGTCACCGGCCCCAACATGGCCGGCAAATCGACCTTCCTGCGCCAGAATGCGCTGGTTGCCGTGCTGGCCCAGGCCGGCAGTTATGTGCCCGCGGCCGCCGCCCACATCGGCGTGGTCGACCGGCTCTACAGCCGTGTTGGCGCTGCCGACGATCTGGCCGAGGGCCGCTCCACCTTCATGGTCGAGATGGTGGAGACCGCCGCCATCCTAACTGGCGCCAGCAACCGCAGCCTCGTCATCCTCGATGAAGTGGGGCGCGGCACCAGCACCTATGACGGGCTTGCCATCGCCTGGGCGGTGCTGGAGGCCGTGCATGACGATCTGCAATGCCGCTGCCTGTTCGCCACCCACTATCACGAGCTGGTGCCGCTGACCGCGAAGCTCGCCGGCCTTGCCAGCGTGACGGTGAAGGTGCGCGAATGGAAGGGCGATCTCGTCTTCCTGCACGAAGTGGCGCCGGGCGCCGCCGACAAGAGCTATGGCCTCGCCGTCGCCCGGCTGGCCGGCATCCCAGCGGGCGTTCTCAACCGCGCCCGCGCCATCCTCGCCCGGCTGGAGGCGCGCCGCGACGCCACC
>NZ_WMHO01000171.1 GCF_010994245.1 Sandarakinorhabdus rubra | reverse complement strand
CAGGCCCGACACGTTACGCGCGGCAAAGCCGGCGCCGACATCGGGCACCGCAATCGCCGCGTTCCAGCCGATGATGCCATCGGGACGGGCGCGGCCGTGCAGCCGGGCGGCCACGGCGGGGCGGAACATGTCGTGGGCCATGTCCTCCTCGCGGCTCCAGATCAGCTGCACCGGGCGGCCGGCGGCCCGCGCGATCAGCGCCGCCTGCGCGCATGCATCGCCCTCCACCTTGCGGCCGAAGCCGCCGCCGATCAGCGTGGGATGCACCACCACGTCACTGCTGCCGATGCCCAGCGCCCGGGCGACGGCGCGGGCGGCCAGGCTGGCGCTTTGTGTCGGCGCCCAGATCTCGGCCCGGTCATCCATCACACGCGCCGTGGCGGTCATCGGTTCGAGACAGGCATGGGCCAGGAAGGGCAGGCTGTAGCCAACGCTGAGCACGCCCCCACCCTCACCATTGGCGCCCGACAGCACGTCTTCGACATTGCCATCATCGCGCACCGAGCTGCCGATGCTGCCGGTCGGCGCGAACGGCTTGCCGTCGCTGGCCAGTGCGCCCTTCACCGCCGCGATCTGCCATGGCCCCGGCATGTCTGGCCCCGCCGTCCACTTGATGTCGAGCGATTGGAGGGCCTGGTGGGCGCTGTACCAGCTGTCGGCGACACAGGCGACAAAGCCCTCTTCCGCCACCAGCTGCACGCCCTTGGGCAGCGCCTTCCTGGCAATCCCGGCGCTGCGGGCACCGATGGGGCCCTGGGCAATCGCGGCATAGGCCAGGCCGGGCAGGCGCACGTCGATGCCGAACTGCGCCGAGCCATCGACCTTGCCGGGCACGTCGAGCCGCAGCACCGACTGGCCGGCAAGCGACCGCGCCGGCCGCAACACCGGGCGTTCGGGCGCATCGTTCGCGTCGATATCGGCCAGAAGGGCGTGAAAGGGCAGGCGGTTGGCCTGGTAGACGGCAAAGCCGCCGGCGGTGTCCACCTCCTGCCAGTCCACCTGCCAGCGTCGGGCGGCGGCCTTGATCAGCAGGGTGCGCGCCACGGCGCCAGCCTCGCGCAGCGGCATTTCCCAGGCGCGCACGCTGTTCGATCCGCCGGTGATCTGGAAATCAAGGCTGCTCGCCACCCGCCGCCCGGCGCCCAGCAGCAGCGAGCGCATGGGTTCGGACTGGTGGGCGGCAGCATCGATGGCAAGGCCGGGGTTGGCATAGTCCGGCCCCAGCGGTGCCGGCTCCACGCCCACCGCCTGCCAATCGGCACCCAGTTCATCGGCGATGATCTGTGCCAGCGCCGACCAGATGCCCTGCCCCATCTCGGCCTGCGGCACCGCCACCACCACGCGGCCATCGGCGCCGATCTTCAGATAGGGGCCAAGCAGCGTCTCGCCCGGCCCGGCCGTCCAGTTCAGCGCGCGGGTGCGCGGCCACAGTGCCCAGCCGACAGCAAGCCCGGCCCCGCCCGCCGCAGCGATGAGCAGGTTGCGGCGGGTGAGGCCGGCGCTCAGCGCGTCGGCCAGCCGGCTGGTGGGCTTGAGGCTCAGGCGATCTGGCCCAACAGATGGTCGGCCGAGGACACGCCGAAGGCGCCCGGCGGCTCGATGTTGAGCTCGGTCACCTTGCCGTCCTTGACGATCATCGAAAAGCGCTGGCCGCGCAGGCCCATGCCATAGGCGCTGCCATCGAAGGTGAGGCCGAGCGCTTTCGAAAAATCGCCATTGCCGTCGGCGATCATCGTCACCTTGCCCTCGGCGCCGGCCGACTTGCCCCAGGCCGCCATCACGAAGGCATCGTTGACCGACAGGCAGACAATCTCGTCCACGCCCCTGGCGCGCAGCGCCTCGGCCTTGTCGACAAAGCCCGGCAGATGCTTGGCCGAGCAGGTGGGCGTGAAGGCGCCAGGCACCGAGAACAGCGCCACGGTGCGGCCACCGAACAGATCGGCCGTGGCCAGCGGCGCCGGCCCGTCAGCCGTGGCCTTCACGAGGGTCATTGCGGGGATCGAATCACCAACCTTGATCGTCATGCGTCGTTCTCCAGGCTGCAAAAGCGCCGCGTTTCCCTAGCCCCGGCCTTGGCTGGCGTCCAGCGTGGCCCTATGCTGCAGCCGTGGACCCGGCGCCCTTCCTCACCGGCCAGTTGTTGCTGTCGATGCCCGGCATCGGCGATCCGCGCTTTGACCGCACGGTGATCGCCATGTGCGTGCACGACGAGGCCGGCGCGCTGGGTCTCATCGTCAACCGGGTGCACCCTGACCTGACGCTGCACGATCTGCTCGAACAGCTCGATATCGAACCCGGCGTGGCGCCTGACGTGCCGGTTCTGGCCGGCGGACCGGTGGAGCCGGGGCGCGGCTTCGTGCTGCACGAAGCAGACTATGCCGCCGCCGGCACCATCCAGGTCGGCAGCGCCTGGGCCTTCACCTCCACGCTCGACATATTGTCTGCAATCGCGCGCGGCGAAGGACCCCGGCGCTGGCACATGGTGCTGGGCTATGCCGGCTGGGGGGCGGGGCAGCTGGAAGGCGAGCTCAGCCAGCATGGCTGGCACATCGCGCCGGGCGATGCCGGCGCGGTGTGGGAAACGCCGGCCGAACAACGCTGGGAACGCGCCTTTGCGCTGACCGGGATCGCGGTCGCCAACCTGTCGGCCACGCCCGGCCGCGCCTGAACGCGGCTCACAGACAGGGCCGGGCCTGGCCCATGATGCGCCGCGCCAGAACGCGGCTCACCCCATGATAAACGCATTCAGCTTGTTGCCGTCGGGATCGCGGAAATAGCCGGCATAGAAGCCGCTGTCGCCGCGCGGGCCGGGCGGGCCCTCGCAGCTGCCGCCATGGGCCAGCGCGATGGCGTGCAGCCTGTCCACCTGCGCGGCATCCTTGGCTTCGAGGGCGACCATCACGCCATTGCCCACACTGGCCGGATTGCCATCGAAAGGCTTCGTCGCCGCGATGCCAGCGGCGCCGCCGGGCGTGCCCCAGGCGATGAACGTTTCGAAATCCATCATGCGCCCCACCCCCATCTCGGCGGCGATGGCGTCATAGAAGCGAGCCGCCCGGGCCAGGTCGTTGGTGCCCACGGTGACATAGCCGATCATGTTGTCCTCCTGCGTTAATGGCCGAACATAACAGGAACAAAATCGAGTCGCTACAGAGAATCGCGTGCCTAGCTTGCGCCGGCGCTTGCAGTGTTGGGGCCAAGCCGCTATGGCCGCCCCTTCGCATGAACCGGACCGCCTGGCTAAAAGGGCTGCCATGGCGGTTTTCGATGCGTCTTATAAGGAGACCGAAATGCCCAAGATGAAGACCAAGAGCGGTGTGAAGAAGCGCTTCAAGATCACCGCGTCGGGCAAGATCAAGCACGGCGTGGCCGGCAAGCGCCACCGCCTGATCAGCCACAACAGCAAGTATATCCGCCAGAATCGCGGCACCTCCGTGCTTTCGGAAGCCGATACCGCCCGGGTGCATGCCTGGGCGCCCTATGGCCTGAAGTGAGGAGCTGACCCATGCGTATCAAACGGGGTGTCACCACCCGCGCCAAGCACAAGCGCATTCTGGATCAGGCCAAGGGCTTCTATGGCCGCCGCAAGAACACCATCCGCATTGCCAAGCAGGCGGTGGAGAAGGCTGGTCAGTACGCCTATCGCGACCGCAAGGTTAACAAGCGCAACTTCCGCGCCCTGTGGATCCAGCGCATCAACGCCGCCGTGCGCGAACATGGCCTGACCTACAGCCAGTTCATGAACGGCGTGAAGCAGGTGGGCCTGGAGCTTGACCGCAAGGTGATGGCCGATCTGGCCATGAACCAGCCGGAAAGCTTTACCGCCATCATCGGCCAGGTGAAGGCCGCTCTGGACGCCAAGGCCGCGTAATCCACGCTGCCTGACGGGCTGACAGGGGCGCGTGCCTTCACGGGCACGCGCCCCTTTTGCATGTGAGCTGAACAGATGAGCACCGATACCGCCGCGCTGCAGGCCGAGATTCTGGGCCAGATCGCCGCCGCCGATGCGCCCGACGCGCTGGAGGCGGTGCGCGTGGCCGCCATGGGCAAGCAGGGCCAGGTCACCCAGCTCTTGAAGACGCTGGGCGGCATGAGCCCCGAGGAGCGCAGCGTCGCCGGCCCGGCCTTCAACGGCCTGCGCGAAGCGGTGGCGGCGGCGCTGGCGGCGAAGAAGGCGGCGCTGGACGAGGCGGCGCTCAACGCCAAGCTCGCCGCCGAACGGCAGGACATGACGCTGCCGGTCAGCCTGCCGCCGGCCGGCTCCGTCCATCCGGTGTCCCAGGTGATGGACGAACTGGCGGAAATCTTCGCCGATCTGGGCTTTGCGGTCGCCACCGGCCCCGAGATCGAGGACGACTGGCACAATTTCACCGCGCTCAACATCCCGGAAAGCCATCCGGCGCGCGCCATGCACGACACCTTCTACATCGACGGACAACCACATCTGGTGCTGCGCACCCACACCAGCCCGGTGCAGATCCGCACGATGATGGCGCAGCAGCCGCCGATCCGCATCATCGCACCGGGCCGTGTCTATCGCAGCGATTCGGACGCCACCCACACGCCGATGTTCCACCAGATCGAAGGCCTGGTGATCGACAAGGGCATCACGCTGGCGCACCTGCGCTGGACGCTGGAGACCTTCATCAAGGCCTTCTTCGAGGTGGACGACGTGGCGCTGCGCTTCCGCCCGTCCTATTTCCCGTTCACCGAGCCGTCGGTGGAGGTCGATGTCGGTTACTCCTCGAAAACCGGCAAGCCGGCCGGAGCAGCGGATGTCGACAAGTGGCTGGAGGTGCTGGGCTCCGGCATGGTCCACCCGCGCGTGATCGCCGCCTGCGGGCTCGATCCCAACGAATGGCAGGGCTTTGCCTTCGGCACCGGGGTCGATCGCCTCGCCATGCTGAAATATGGCCTCACCGATCTGCGCGCCTTCTTCGATGGCGACATCGGCTGGCTGCGCCATCACGGCTTTTCCGCCTTCGACCTGCCCTCGATCAGCGCCGGAGCTGCCTTGTGAAGTTCACCCTGTCCTGGCTGAAGGACCATCTCGACACCACGGCCAGCGTTGCCGAGATCGCCGACGCGCTCACCCGCTGTGGCCTCGAGGTGGAAGGCATCGAGAACCCGGCGGAGCGCCTGGGCGCCTTCACCATCGCCCATGTCATCTCGGCCGAGCGTCATCCGCAGGCCGACAAGCTGCAGGTGCTGATGGTCGACACCGGCAACGGCGATCCGGTGCAGGTGGTGTGCGGCGCCCCCAATGCACGCGCCGGCATGAAGGGCGTGTTCGGCGCGCCCGGCACCTTCGTTCCGGGCACCGGCATTACGCTCAAGGTGGCGGCGATCCGCGGTGTCGAATCGAAGGGCATGATGTGTTCCATGCGCGAGCTGGAACTGTCGGACGAGCATGACGGCATCATTGCCCTGCCCGACGCGGCACCGCTGGGCGCGCGCTACATCGACTGGGCCGGCCTCAACGACCCGGTGTTCGACATCGCCATCACGCCCAACCGCCAGGAGTGCCTGGGCGTGCTGGGCATCGCCCGCGACCTGGCTGCGGCCGGCATCGGCACCCTGAAGGCCCGCAGCATCGCGCCGGTCGCCGGCCGTTTCCCGATGCCGCGCCCAATTGCCATCGAAGACGCCGAGGGCTGCCCCGCCTTCGCCGGCCGCGTGGTGCG
>NZ_WMHO01000170.1 GCF_010994245.1 Sandarakinorhabdus rubra | reverse complement strand
TGGTGCTGGCCGATTTCCCCTTGGCGCCCAGCGACAGCGGAAAGGACAGGCCCGCTGCCGCGGCCGCCGCGTGGACATCGGCCAGCACCACCCCGGCTTCGGCCACCAGCAGCCGGCCCGGCACATCAAGCGCCCGGATGCGGTTCATGCGCGAAAGATTGACCAGCACGGCCGAACCATCGGCCGGCGGCACCCCGCCGCCCACCAGCCCGGTGTTGCCGCCCTGCGGCACCAGCGCCACCCGGTGCGCCGCGGCCACGGCGACGATGCGGGCCAGCGCGGCGGTGTCGCGCGGCAGCAGCATCAGCGGCGTGGCGCCGGTGAAGCGGCCGCGCCAATCGGTGAGGCGCGGCGTGATCAGCTGGGGATCGCACGTCCAATCGCTGCCGGCCGCAGCCTTGAGCGCGGCCAGCGCGGCGGCATCGGGAGGTGGCGGCAGGCCGGGCAAATCCATGGCGCGTCCTCTAGCGCGATTCGCGCTCGGCATGAACCGCAGCGGCGCCGCAGCCGCTTCATTCAGCATCGGTTCAAGGGCTGGCCGCCAGCAAAACCGGTTCATGGCTGCGGGGGCGGCCTGCCGATGGGGCTTCTGGTGCGGCGTGTGCCGCATCTGGCGGGAAAGGTGCGGCTGTTCGGTGAAGGCAGGGCTGTTGGCAATTTCACTGGCGATGCTGGCCCTGGCGGGTTCGGCAGCGCAGGAAGCGCCTGCCCCCAGGCCGGCCGCCAAGCCTGTGCCACCGCCGGATTTCGACGGCCAGGCGTGGCGGCGAATGCCGGTGCGGCCAGGCGGCCCGCCGGTGCGCACCCCGGGGGCCACGGCCGCCAGCCGCCGCGCCGCCCGCCAGTGCATCCCCATCAACACCATGCGCGCTGCCCAGTTGCTGGGCGAACGCAGCATCGAGGTGACGCTGAAGGGCGGGCAACGCTGGCGCATGCTGCTGGCCGAGGATTGCCCGGCCCTGTCCTTCTACCAGGGCTTTTACTATCAACCCACCCGCGCCGGCGAGCTATGCGCCGGCCGCGATGCGGTGGGCGCCCGTTCGGGCGGGGAATGCGGCATCACCGCCATCGTGCCGGTGCCGCCCGAGCGCAAGCCGGGCGCGCGGCGGCGCTGACATCGTCGCGCCGAATCCCCAGCCCGGCAAGCACTTGGCCGCGCCACTTGTTGCAGTTGGGCCACAGCGGCAGACGCTCTCGCGCCGCCACAGGCCATGCGTATTGACCGCACTGGACAAAGGCCGGGCGGCCTGTCCAAACTGATTGTTGCAGATTGACGGCGCTCGGCGTCGTCATGGCAACGCTCGGGACCCGGCCGCAAGAGCCGATCAAAGATGGGTTCCGCCTGGGAGTTTTTGGGGAGGAAACCAATGAAGATCACGTCTGGATTCCGTGCCGGCTTGGTGGCCAGCGCGTCGCTGATCGGCCTCTTGGCCGCGCCCGCCTTCGCGCAAGCCGCCGCGCAGGCCGAAGACACGGGGATCGAGGAGATCGTCGTCACCGCGCAGCGCACCGCGCAGAGCCTGCAGGACGTGCCAATTGCGGTCACCGCCTTTGATGCCCAGGCCCTGCAGCGCCAGCAGATCAACAACCCGCTCGACATCCAGCTGACCCTGCCCAACATCACCTTCACCAAGACCAACTTCACCGGCGCCAGCTTCACCATCCGCGGCATCGGCGATCTGTGCGTGGGCTTTGCCTGCGATGCCGCCACCGCCATCCACAGCGAAGGCATGCCGCTGTTCGGCACCCGCCTGTTCGAAGCCGAGTTCTTCGACGTGGAGCGCGTGGAAGTGCTGCGCGGCCCGCAGGGCACGCTGTTCGGCCGCAACGCCACCGGCGGTGTCGTTAACTTCATCAACGCCAAGCCACGCACCGACGCCATCCACGCCGCCGGCGAAGTGGAATATGGCAATTTCAACTCACTGCGGCTGAAGGGCATGTTCAACCTGCCCATCACCGACACGCTGGCCGTGCGTGTGGCCGGCACCTATCTGAAGCGCGACGGCTTCACGGAGAATCTGTTCCAGAACACCCGCATCGACGGCCGTGACCTCTTCGCCTTGCGCGGCAGCATCCGCTGGCAGCCCAGCGAGGACACTACGGTCGATGCCATGGCCTATTATTTCAAGGAGGACAGCAACCGCAGCCGCGTCCAGAAGCAGCTGTGCCAGCGCGACCCGACCGGGGTGCTGGGCTGCCTGCCGGCACGGCGCGACAACGACAAGATCAACGCCAATTCCACCTTCACCGGCACGCTGCTGAGCCGGGAGTTCCTCGGCACTGTGCTGGGAGCCTCCGCAGCCGGTCTGGGGCTGGGCAGCGTCTATGGGACCGATGCCTATACATGGTCCGGCAACGAAACCCCAGCGAGCGTGCGCCAGGTGCGGACCAACTTCAACCCGACCTATTTCGCCGAGGAAGAGCAGTACATGCTGCGCGTGCAGCATGACTTTGGCCCGATCAAGGCCCAGCTGACCGGCATGTACCAGCGCAACGCGATCGACAGCCAGAATGACTATAACCTGTCGGTGGCCAACCCGGCGGTTGCTGCCGCCGGCCTGGCCACCCTTGGGTTCATTGCCGGCCTGCCGCCCAGCATGGGCGGCGTGCCCGGCTTTGCCAACATTGTCAGTGCGCTGAGCAGCGGCAACCAGTTCTGCACCTCGCAGGCCGAGCCGAGCATGACTGGCGCCTATGGCGGCAACCGCATCTGCGCGTCGACCCCTCTCCAGTTCGACCGGTCGCAGGGCAGCTCGAACACCAAGACGCTCGAAGCCATCATCACGTCTGAATTTGACGGGAGGTTCAACTTCATCCTCGGCGGCATCTATGTCGACGGAAAGACCCGCCAGGGCGACTATTATGTCAACAGCTGGACGATCGACTATCTCGCCGGCGTTCTCGGCGGCGGGGCTGGCTATGCCGGCCCGCCGATGTTCCGCAACGCCAACGACCTGTACCGGCTGCGGTCCTACGGCATCTTCGGCGAAGCCTATTTCAACTTCACCGACACGCTGAAGCTGACGGCCGGCCTGCGCTACAACAACGACGACAAGTTCGTACGGGCGCGCTCGACACTCGTTACCTCGGGCGGGTTCGGGATCATCCCGTTCAACTTCCGCGGCGATGTCTTCAATTCGCCGGGCGCTGCCACCTACGATGCCGACGGCCTGGCGCCCGGGCGGCAACTGTTCTCCGAGAAGTCGGCGAAGTTCTCCGAATTCACCGGCCGCGTCGTCCTCGACTGGCAGGTGACGGACGACAATCTGCTCTATGCCTCCTACTCGCGCGGCTACAAGTCGGGCGGCATCAACCCGCCGCTGCAGATCATCATTCCGGGCGTGGGTGACACCTTCAATCCGGAGTTCATCGACGCCTTCGAAGTCGGCTCGAAGAACAGCTTCCTGGATGGCACGTTGCGCGCCAACCTCACCGCCTTCTATTACAAGTACAAGGGCCTGCAGCTCAGCCGCATCATCGCCCGCACCTCGGTGAACGACAATATCGATGCCAATGTTTACGGGATCGAGGGCGAATTCGTACTGCAGCCCACCCGGCGCCTGCTGGTCAACCTCAGTGCCTCGTACCTGAAGACCGAGGTGACCAACTCGCAGCCGCTGGTGAACCTGCGCGATCCGTCTGGCGGCCGCAGCGATGCCGTGCTGGTGAAGGACCTGGCGAACGCCTACACCTGCGCGGTCGTCAACAACGGCGCCGGCGGCCAGGCCGCCACCCGCGCCTTCGTCAACGGCGTCAATGCAGGCCTCAATGCCGGTGCCTTTGCGCCCTTCGGCGTGCCGGGCGGTGGCAACCTGCAGGGGGTGACGGACTTCCCGTCAGACAGCGGCCTGGCGCCGGGGATTGGCGGTGCCTTCTCGCTCTGCGACATCGTCGGGGCAGCGGCGGCCGGTACGCAGTTCGCGATGCTGGCTGACGGCGTGCCGACCAGCATCATCGGCAACCAGCTGCCGCAGGCGCCGCAGTACAAGTTCTCGGCCGGTATCCAGTATACCTTCCCGGTGGGCGAGAACATGAGCTTCGTGCCGCGGGTCGACATGGCCCACACCGGCGAAAGCTTTGGCAACATCTTCAACGGTGCGGTCAACCGGGTGCCGAGCTACACGGTGATCAACGCCCAGGCGCAGTTCAACGGACCGGATGACAAGTGGTATATCCGCGCCTTCGTGCAGAACCTGACCGACAACAACGCGATCACCGGTCTCTATCTCACCGACCAGTCGTCGGGCCTGTTCACCAACATCTTCACGCTGGAACCCCGGCGTTATGGTGTGGCAGCCGGTTTCCGCTTCTGATCAAGGCCTGAAGCGCAACAGCAGGGGGCGGCCAGCAATGGCCGCCCCTTCGCGTTTGGGCGCTTTTCATTGACTTTTGACGCTCCGGCGGCCAAGGCCCCGAGCAGGCCGGATCGCGGCTGCAATCACAGGAACCCGATGAGCTTTTCCGACCTGGGCCTTTCCGATGCCCTGCTGCGCGCCGTTGCAGACAGCGGCTATGACACGCCCACGCCGATCCAGCGCCAGGCCGTCCCTTCGGTGCTGATGGGCAAGGACATCATCGCCATCGCCCAGACCGGCACGGGGAAGACCGCCAGCTTCGTGCTGCCGATGATCGACATCCTGGCCGAGGGCCGCTCCCGCGCCCTGATGCCGCGCAGCCTGATCCTGGAGCCGACCCGCGAGCTGGCCCAGCAGGTCGCCGAGAATTTCGAGAAATACGGCAAATATCACAAGCTTTCGATGGCGCTGCTGATCGGCGGCGTGTCGATGGGCGATCAGCTCAGTGCGCTGGAAAAGGGCGTTGACGTGCTGATCGCCACGCCGGGCCGGCTGATGGACCTGTTCGCGCGCGGCAAGATATTGCTGTCGGGTTGCGCCATGCTGGTGATCGACGAGGCCGACCGCATGCTCGACATGGGCTTCATCCCCGATATCGAGCAGATCTGTTCCAAGCTGCCCAAGGCCCGCCAGACCCTGCTGTTCTCGGCCACCATGCCGCCGCCGATCAAGAAGCTGGCGGACCAGTTCATGGATTCGCCGAAGAGCATCGAGGTGGCACGTGCCGCCAGCACCAACACCAACATCACCCAGTGGGTGGTGGAGACGACATCGCGCGACAAGCGTGACCTCATCCGCACCATCCTCAAGGCAGAGGACGTGAAGACCGCGATCATCTTCTGCAACAAGAAGACGATGGTGCGCGATCTGACCGAGCAACTGAAGCGCGCCCGGTTGCCGGTGGGCCAGATCCACGGCGACATGGAACAGGCCGACCGCATCCGCGAGTTGGACCGCTTCAAGCAGGGCGACATCACCATCCTGGTGGCCAGCGACGTGGCTGCCCGCGGCCTCGACATCCCCGGCGTGTCGCATGTCGTCAATTATGACATGCCGTGGCACCCGGATGATTATGTGCACCGCATCGGCCGCACCGGTCGGGCCGGGCGAACCGGCACGGCGATTTCCTTCGCGACGCCAGAAGATGCCGAGAATCTGGCGAACATCGAAAAACTGACTCGCCAGAAGATCCCGCGCTGGCAGGGCCAATCGGCTGTTGCGCCGGCTGCTGCACCGGTTGCTGAACCGGCTACGCCCGCCGAGCCAGCCCCGAAAGCCCGGCAGCCTGACACCCGCCCCAAGAACGACGACCGTCCGGAACGGAGCGATCGGCGCCGTCGCAGCCGCGATGCCGCCCCGGCCCAGCCGGCCCGCGCAGCCGAATCGCGCCCAGC
>NZ_WMHO01000017.1 GCF_010994245.1 Sandarakinorhabdus rubra | reverse complement strand
GCCGCCCAGCCGCGCGCGACGGCGCGGGCACGCGCCACCGCCGCCGCCACGCCGCCGGTTGGCCCCGTCCAGATCACCTCACCAGTGCAAGGATCGGTGGAAGCAAGCTCAGCTGATGACATGGCGGATCCTCGTGCCTGGCGTGATGCCCAGCGCCTGCGCAATGCGGGCGGGCATGGCGCCATCGGCGAGCGGCGCAGTGAAGGCCTGGAATGCGGTCAACTGGCCGGTGGCGATCAGCTGGTCCGGCCCCTCGACATGGTCGACCAAGGCGGTCACCTCGGTCTCGCGGGCGCCGCGCACCGTCTTCACGTCATCGATGCGAGCCGAGACCGTGGGGCCGCCATCGAAGATGTCGACATAATTGTCGAACACGAAGCCCTCCGCTTCCAGCATGGCCAGCGCGGCGCGGCCCTTGGCGTGCGGCTGGCCGATGGCGGCGCGCGCGGCCTCTGGCAGCAGTGCCGTGTAGATGGGGTGCTTGGGCATCATGTCGGCGATGAACTGGTTGCCATGGATGGCGTTGAACCGGTCGGCTTCCGGGAAGGTCATGCCGAAGAAGGCACGGCCCAGCGCATCCCAGAATGGCGAGTTGCCGGCCTCGTCCATCACGCCGCGCAGCTCGGCGATCACCGTGCTGCCAAAGCGGGCGCGGTGGCCGGCCATGAACAGGTAACGGGCGCGGGCCAGCAGCCGGCCCAGGCCACCGGCACGCAGCTCGGGATGCAGGAACAGCCCGCCCACTTCCGACGCGCCGTCGAAATCGCTGGTGAGAGACAGGAACTGGGTGCGCAGCGTGCGGCCAAGCTCCTTGCTGGTTTGCGTCAGCGTGCACAATTTATAGCTGTAGAAGGGCCATTCGGCGCCGATCCGGCTGAAAATCATGGCAGTGCCGCCGATGCGGCCCGTCGCCACCTCTTCCAGCAACAGCAGATAAAGCTCGTTCTGCGGCGGGCCGTCAGGGCGCAGGAAGCTTTTGGTAGACCAGTCGAGCCGGCGGCCCAGCGCCACTTCGTCGGCCGGCAGGTTGGTGAAACCGCCGCCGGTGAGTTGCGCCAACGCCAGCACGGCCGGCAGATCATCGGGCCGCGCGGCGCGCACCCGCCACAGGCTGTTACCGCTCACCGCTGCCACCCGCTTTGCGCCACGCGCATCAGGAGGAGGGCCGATAGCTTCGCCCGCTCCTCCAGCGAATCGGCGCACAGAAATTCGTCGGCCGAATGGATGGCGCCGCCGCGCGGTCCCAACGTGTCCACCACCGACAGGCCGGTGGCAGCCAGGTTGTTGCCGTCGCACACGCCACCGGTGTCGCGCCAGCCAATGCCGATGCCAAGGGCAGCGCCGCAGTCTTTCACCAGCTCGAACAGGCGTTGCTGGTGCGCGTCCATCGGCTTGGGCGGGCGGGCGAAATGGCCATGGACGTGGATGCCCACGTCATGCGCCAGCGCGACGGCCGCCACCGCTTCGTTGATGCCAGCTTCGGCGCGCATCTGCGCCGCGGCGGTGCGTGGCCGCATGTTCCAGCGCAGCACCGCCAGATCGGGCACGATATTGTTGGGGCCGCCGCCCTCGATCTTCGCCGGGTTGACCGACAGATCGTCCCCAATCAGGCCCGCCAGACGCAGCGCCAGATCGGCCGCCGCCAGGATGGCGTTGCGGCCATCGCCCGGATTGCGGCCGGCATGGGCGGCGCGGCCATGGATGCTGGCGGTGAAATTGCCCGATCCGGCGCGTCCGCCGGCCAAAGTGCCGTCGGGCAACGCCGGTTCATAGGTGAGGCCGAGGTGGCAGCGCCGCGCCGCCGCGTCGAGCAACGGCGCGGAACCGGGAGACGACACTTCCTCGTCGCTGTTCAACACCACTTCCCAGCCAAGCTGCGCGGCAAAGGGGCTGGCTTCGAAGGCGGTGAGCGCCGCCTTCATCACCGCGATGCCGCCCTTCATGTCGGCAACTCCGGGGCCGTTCAGCGTGTCCGCATCCAGCCAGCGGCAGGCCTGGAAGGTGTGATCGGCCGCAAACACCGTGTCCATGTGGCCGGTCAGCAGCACGCGAACAGCTGCTTCCGGACGCATGACGATGTGGAGATTGTCGCCATGGGCCAGTGGCTGCGCCTCGCCGGCCGGCGTGATCCAGCTGGCGGCCGCGGCCGGCACGCGGCGGATTTCGGCCCCCAGCGGCGCGAAGGCCGCCGCCAGCAGATCGGCGGTGTGGGCCAGGCCTTCGAGGTTGCGGCTGCCGCTGTTGACCGCCGCCCACGCCTCGATTTCGGCCAGCATGGCGCCGCGCCCGCCATCGAGGCGGGCCAGCACGGCGGATTCGGCAGGCAGCAGCATCCACGCAAACTAGCGCAGCCGTGTCTGTGCGGCAACACACCGCGCGTGTTTTTTGTGATCCCACTCACACAGGGGCTGGCATGGGGTGCACAGCCACCTTGACCGCGCGGCGCGTTGCTGGGCATGACGGAGCCATGACACACGGCGCCGCCCCCATGGGAGATGGGGCGCGGTGGCCCATCTGACCAAGGTTGCCGAGGGGAATCCACTTGAACACATGGCGCATCAAGTCGCTGGACGCGATCCTGGCGACGGCCGAGAAGAAGTCGCTCACCCGCTCGCTGGGGGCCTTCCAGCTCACCATGCTGGGCATCGGCGGCATCATCGGCACCGGCATCTTCGTGCTCACCGCCGAAGCCGCGCAGCTGGCCGGGCCGGGGATGCTGATCAGCTTCGTGCTCTCGGCCCTCGTCTGCGGCCTGGCCGCGCTCTGCTATGCCGAGCTGGCGGCGATGGTGCCGGTGTCGGGCAGCGCCTACACCTACAGCTATGCCACCTTCGGCGAGATCCTGGCGTGGGTCGTCGGCTGGGCGCTGGTGCTGGAATATGCCGTGGCGGCCTCGGCCGTGGCGGTCGGCTGGTCTGGCTACATGGTGGGCGTGGTGCAGAGCTTTGCCGGTATCACGGTGCCGCCAGAGCTGGTGAACGGGCCCTATGCCGGCGGCATCGTCAACCTGCCGGCCGTTCTGATCTCGCTGGCCATCACCTGGCTCTTGGTGATCGGCACCAAGGAAAGTGCCACGGTCAATGCCGTGCTGGTGGCGGTCAAGGTGGTGGCGCTGGCGGCGTTCGTCGCGCTGGCCGTGCCGATGGCGCAGGCTGACAAGTTCGTGCCCTTCCTGCCGCTGGGCGTGACCGGGGCGATTTCGGCCGCTTCCATCATCTTCTTCGCCTTCGTCGGCTTCGACGCGGTGTCCACCGCCGCCGAGGAAACCAAGGACCCGCAGAAGAACATCCCCATCGGCCTTATGGGCAGCCTGGTGATCTGCACCATCTTCTACATGCTGGTGGGCGCCGGCGTGATCGGCGCTTATGGCGCGCAGCCGGTGTCAGGCCCCAATGGCGAGGCGCTCTATCCGGGCAGCCTGGAACTGGCCAAGCAGTGCGCCGGCTATGCAGAAGCGACGATGCCGGTGGTTTGCTCCAAGGAGGCGCTGGCCCATGTGCTGCGCATGATCGGCTATCCCGGCATCGGCAATGTGCTCGGCCTTGCCGCCGGCTTCGCGCTGCCGTCCGTCGTTCTCATGATGATGTTCGCGCAGACCCGCGTGTTCTTCGTGATGAGCCGCGACGGCTTGCTGCCGGCGGCGCTGTCAAAGGTGCACCCCAAGTATCGCACCCCGCACGTGGTGACGATCATGACCGGCGTGGGCGTGGCGATCGCTGCCGCCTTCTTCCCGGTGGGCCAGCTTGCGTCGGTGTCGAACGGCGGCACGCTGTGCGCCTTCTTCTTCGTGGCGCTGGCCATCATGGCGCTGCGGCGCAGCGACCCCGGCCGCCGCCGCGTGTTCCGCACGCCGGCCGTTTGGGTGGTGGCGCCGATGGCGGCGCTGGGCTGCCTGCTGCTGTTCGCCTTCCTGTCGATCGAGGCGCAGCTGGTGTTCTTCGGTTGGGCCGGCATCGGCCTGGTGTTCTATTTCCTCTATGGCCGTACCCGCTCCAACGTGGCGCGCGGCGTCACCGAGGTGGGCGAACTGAGCCCCGACGTGCCGCCGCAGGGCGTGGCGCCGCTGCCGGGGATCCACACGCCGGGCGGGAAGGATGCTTAACCGGCGCGTGATTATCGCGCAGCGATAATCACCGACTCGGTTGCGTCCGGACGGCGAGCGAAAAGGGCGGCCCCAACAGGCCGCCCTTTTTGGCTCGTCCGGCGGCGCGGGTTTGCCGCGACGCCCTTCCTTGTTGCTTCAACCCGAAGCGGACTCGGCGGCTCCGCCGCCGGCCGCGCCTCAGCCCAGCTTGTGCGCCACCAGCGCCCTGAGGTCCGTCTCCGGCCGCGCGCCAAAGTGACTGATCACCTCGGCCGCCGCGATGCAGCCAACGCGCGCGCAATCGGGCAGGGACCGCCCTTCGACCAGCGCCGCCATGAAGCCGCCGGCAAACAGGTCGCCGGCCCCGGTGGTGTCCACCACGCGCGCCACCTTCTCGCCGCCCACTTCGTAACGATGGCCGCCGCCGATCACCACGGCGCCCTTCTCGCTGCGGGTGACAACGGTGATGCAGGCGTGTCCGGCAAGTTCCGCCATCGCGGCATCGAGGTCATTGGTCTGGTAGAGCGACTTCACCTCGTTCTCGTTGCCGAACATGATGTCGACATGGGAGGTCAGCAGGTCGCGGAAATCGGCGCGATGGCCCTCGACGCAGAACACGTCCGACAGGGTGAAGGCAACCTTGTTGCCAGCCTCGCGCGCCACCTTGATGGCCGCCTGCATGGCGGCACGCGGGCCAGGCGGATCCCACAGATAGCCTTCGAGATAGAGGATGCCTGATGCCGCCACCAGCGCCGCATCGAGGTTGCTGTGATCCAGCTCCTGGCAGGCGCCCAGATAGGTGTTCATGGTGCGCTCGCCATCGGGCGTGACGACGATCAGGCAGCGCCCGGTGGGGCGACCAGCGCTGGCGGGCTCCGTGTCGAAATGCACGCCGGCGGCGCGGATGTCATGGGTGAACACGCCGCCCAACTGATCGGCCGCCACCCGCCCCACGAAAGCGGTGCGGGCGCCCAGCGTGGCAGCCCCCACCACCGAATTGGCCGCCGATCCGCCGCTGATCTCGCGGCCGGGGCCCATTGCGGCATAGAGAGTCTCTGCCTCGTCGGCATCGATCAGGCGCATGCAGCCGTGCGGGATGTTGCGGGCAGACAGGAAATCGGGCGTTTCGCTGCTGATCACGTCCACGATGGCATTGCCCATCGCAAGGATGTCGAAGCGGGTCATTGCAGCTCCAGATGGCGGGTTTGAGGTGCCATAGCCGCTTGCCGGCGGACTGCACAGACCCTAGCGTTCGCCACCATGCCCGCCGCCTTCATTCTGGCCTTCGCGCAACTCTGGGGGGACCCGAAGGTGCGCGCCGTGCTGTGGAAGGGGCTGCTGGTCACCCTCATCCTGTTCGCTGGCCTGGCATGGGGCGTGTTCACCTCCGTCGCCATGATCGAGCCCGAAGGCTGGCCGGCCTGGGCGGTGCGGCTGTGGACAGCGGGCGGCGATGATGCGGCGGCCGTGCTGCTCTCCGCGCTGCTCACCTGGCTGGGTTTCACCAGCATTGCGACCGCCGTGATGGCGATATGGCAGGACGAGATCATCGTGGCGGTCGAACGCCGCTATTACCCGGCCGAACAGGGCCACGCGCTGGGGCTGGGCGTCGAACTCGCCATGGGCGGGCGCGCCGCGATGCGGGTGGCGCTGATCAACACCGCCCTGCTGCCGGCCTACCTCGTGCTGTTGGTCACAGCGGTCGGGCCCCTCGTGCTGTTCATCATCGCCAACGGCTGGGCGCTGGGCCGCGAATATCTGGAAGCCGTTGCCGCCCGCCACGTCGCCATTGGCGAATCCCGCGCCTGGCCGGGCAATCACAAGTGGGACTCATGGGGCATCGGCGTCCTGACCGCCGGTCTGTTCGCGATGCCATTCCTGAACCTGATCGCCCCGATGATGGGCGCCATGATGGCGACGCACATCTTCCACCGGGAACGGGAAGAGCAACGGCGAGGCGCAGCCTAAAGCAGTCCGCCGCCCATGAACAGCCGGAACGCGCCGACCACGACTACGATCAGGTTGAGGTTTCGCCCGGCATCCTTGCCCGACAGAAAGCCCAGCCCCAGTCCGACCATTGCGAGCGGGATGATCGCCCAGTTGGCCCAGCCGAGGAATGGCAGGAAGGCGAAGATGGCGAGGCCCAGCGCGACCAGGCCGATCAGGAGCGAGAGGGCATTCATCATGACTTGGATGTGGGGGCCGGGCAGCGCCGCACAAGACGCCGCAGCGACATAATTCACAGGCTTGCCGCGCCCCCGATTCGGGTTTACGTAAACGTCAACCTGCGAGTTGGGGAGAGACTTCATGGACCTGAATTTCAGCGCCGAAGACATTGCTTTCCGGGACGAAGTGCGCGCCTTCATCCGCGACCATTATCCCGCTTATCTGAACGACAAGATCGACGAGGGCGAAGAGATGGCCAAGGAGGATTTCCTCGCCTGGCACAAGGTGCTGCATAAGAAGGGCTGGATCGCCCCGGCCTGGCCGGTGGAATATGGCGGCACCGGCTGGACCGCGACGCAGCGTTACATCTGGTCTGAAGAGACCGCCCGCGCCGATTGCGTGCGGCTGATGCCGTTCGGCCTCTCCATGGTTGGCCCGGTGATCTACACCTTCGGCACGCCGGAGCAGAAGGCGAAGTTCCTGCCGCGCATCCTCTCTGGCGAGGATTGGTGGTGCCAGGGCTATTCGGAGCCGGGTTCGGGTTCTGACCTCGCGAGCTTGCGCACCCGCGCCGAGCGCTTCACCGGTGAGGACGGCAAGGAATATTATCGCGTCAACGGCCAGAAGACTTGGACGACGATGGCGCAGCATGCCGACTGGGGCTTCTTCCTCGTCCGCACCGATCCGGCCGCCAAGATGCAGGAGGGCATCAGCTTCCTCCTCATCGACATGAAGACGCCCGGCATCACCGTGCGCCCGATCATCACCCTGGGCGGCGAGCACGAGGTGAACGAAGTCTGGCTGGAAGACGTGATCGTGCCGGTGGAAAACCGCGTGTTCCACGAGAACAAGGGCTGGACCTGCGCCAAGTTCCTGCTCGCCCACGAACGCACCGGTATCGCCGGCGTTGCCGCCTCCAAGCGCAATGTCGAGCGCATCAAGCAGGTGGCGCGCAACACCGAAGATGGCGGCAGCCCGCTGCTGGCCAACCCCTTCTTCAAGCGCAAGGTGGCCGAGCTGGAAGTCGATCTGGCGGCGCTGGAATATACCGAACTGCGCACACTTGCCGGTGAATCGAGCGGCAAGGGCCCGGGGCCGGAATCCTCGCTGCTGAAGATCAAGGGCACCGAGATCCAGCAGCGCCTGACCGAGCTGGCGCTGGAAGCCGCCGGCACCTACGGCGCGCCCTATTTCCGCTCCATGGGCGAAGGCGACAACAGCTTTGCCGTCGGCCCGGACAGCGCCCGCCGCACCGCGCCGGTCTATTTCAACATGCGCAAGACCAGCATCTATGGTGGGTCCAACGAGATCCAGCGCAACATCATCGCCAAGATGGTGCTGGGGCTCTGATACGAACTGGAACGCCCCGGCCAACGCCGGGGCGTTTTTCCTTGGGGAACGACGATGGATTTCAACTTCACCGAAGAACAGACGATGCTGCGCGATTCGCTGTCGCGCTACCTCGCGGACACCTATGATTTCGACACCCGCCAGAAAGTGGTGCGCGAAGGCAAGGGCTGGAACCCGAAGGTGTGGCAGGCCTTTGCCGAGGAGCTCGGCATCCTGGGCGCGCCGTTTGCGGAGGACCATGGCGGTCTCGGCGGCGGCGCGGTCGAGAACATGGTGGTTATGGAGGAGATGGGCCGCGCCATCGTGCTGGAGCCTTACCTCTCGACCGTGGTGATCGGCGGCGGCGCCTTGAAGCATGTCGGCGGCGCGGTGGCCGATGCCACCATCCCCGGCATCATCGCCGGCACCACCCGCATCGCCTTTGCCGCCTATGAGCCGCAGGGCCGTTTCCACCTCAATGATCTGGCCACCACGCTGAAGGGCGGCCAATTGAATGGCCACAAGGCGGTGGTGGAAGGCGCGGCGCATGCCACGCATCTGCTGGTGACGGCGCGCACCGGCGGCGGCCAGCGTGACGCCGGCGGCATCTCGCTGCTGCTGATCCCGGCCGACGCCAAGGGCATCACCCGCCGTGACTATCTCACCGTGCACGGCACCTCGGCGTCGGAAGTCTATTTCGAGAATGTCGCTGTCGGTGCCGAGCACGTGCTGCGCCAGGAAGCGCTGCCGCTGATTGAGCAGGTCGTCGACGAAGCCACCGCCGCCCTGTGCGCTGAAGCCTGCGGCGTGCTGAAGGTGCTGCACGCGCAGACGCTGGATTATGCCAAGCAGCGCAAGCAGTTCGGCAAGGCGATCGGCGATTTCCAGGTGATCCAGCACCGCCTGGTCGACATGTTCATGGAGGTCGAACAGGCCGTGTCCATGACGATGATGGCGACGCTGAAGCTCGACACCGCCGAACGCAGTGCCGCCGTGTCGATGGCCAAGGCCAAGGTGGGCAAGGGCGCCAAGTTCGTCGGCCAGAACGCTGTCCAGATCCACGGCGGCATCGGCATCACCCAGGAACTGGCCGTCGGCCATTATTTCAAGCGCGCCACCCTCATCGAAAACCAGTTCGGCAGCGTGGATTTCCACCTGTCGCGCTATGAGGGCATCGCGCTGGCGGCGTAAGCAACGGGGGTCGCTGGACACGCCGGAAAGGGGGCCGGGCAGGCAACTGCCCGGCCCTTTTCGTACCAGCACGGCTGTAAGCCCGGCTGACGTGCCCGTGCCCCCGGTGGAACGCAGCGCCTGTCTTCAAACGGGCGGATCGATGCCGCGGCGTTCGCGCGACCGGGCCAGCAGCAGGGCCAGGCCCCCCGCCGTCAGCAGGGCCAGCGTGAGCATGCTGCCTTCAGGCCCTTCCCCGCCACCAGTGAGCCAGGCCGGCCCGACAGGCACCATCTTCACCACCAGCGCGGGCAGACCGGTGTCCATGCCCGTGATCGGCACATCAAATCCGGTGCCGCCAAACCAGTTCCAGCCGGTGTGCCAGCCCATCACCCCCCAGATCGCGTTTGAAGACCGCACCCAGGCGCAGGCGAAGATCGCGAAGACGAAGGTCATGACGATCTCCAGCAGCGTTGCCCTGGGCGAATAGTGCACAAAGGTGAAGGCGGCGGACGACAATATGAAGGCGGCTGCCATGTTCCAGCGCCGCATGACGGCGGAGAACAGCCAGCCGCGAAAGACGAACTCCTCCACGCTCGCTTGCACAGTGAAGCCGGTGAGCAACAGGACGATCCAGCCAAGCGCAGCCGGGCTGGCCAAGGCGGGGGCCAGTTCAGCGACACGGTATCCGCCGGCAAGGGCGATCGCCGTCACGATCGCGCCCATCATCGCGACGCCAGCAGCCAGCCCGGTCAAGAACCGCCTGAGCCGCCCGTCGCCACACAGGCCGGCACTGGCGAGGCTGCGCTTTTCCACCCAGCGCACCCAGCCGGCGACCGCAAGCCCCATGGCGATGAACGACATCAGCATCACGAAGAAGCCCAGGGGCCCGCGCGGGGGGCCCATCGGTTCGGTCAAGCCGAAATGTCCGAGCGCGATATCCCCTGGCAACATGCTGATCACGACCAGGAGAACGCAGATGAAGGGGGCAGCGATCGCCGGCGCTATCCAGCCCTTCGCCGTTTCGCCGGAAAAGATCATCCTTGTCATGCTGCGCAGGCTAATCGCCCGCCGAAGACGTCTATAGAATGATCGTGCGGAACAGATCCGAACGCAGCCACGCATTTGGCGTGAGGCCAACGGCCTTGCGGAAGGTGCGGCCGAAATGGCTTTGGTCGGCAAAGCCGGCACCATGGGCGGCATCCGCCAGCGTTGCGCCGTCGCGCAGCAGCTGCTTGGCCAGATCGACCCGGCGGTGCTGCAGATAGCGGTAGGGGCTGGTGCCCAGCAACGCCCGGAAATCGCGCGACAGCTGCCAGCGGTCGCAGTCGGCAACCTCCTCAAGCTGCGCCAGTCGCGCACCATCGACGACCGCGGTGTCGAGAAATTCGCGGGCCCGCATCACGGCCGTGCGGTTGGCGATCTTCACCTTTGCCGGCCGACCGGCGGCATTGTTCATGGCATTGGCCAGATCGAAGAGCGCGTCTTCATAGGCCGCCGGATCGGTGACGTCGGCGCAATCGATCACCATGGTGCAGGCCGCCGCGATCAGGGCGGGATCCGTCGAGACGCCATTGGCAACAAAGGGCAGTTCCGCGCCGCCCAGCACGGCCTGGACATGCGTTGGCGGAACATAGGCCGCGCGATAGCTGAAGCCCGCCTCATCATGGCAATGGCCATCGTGCAGTTCTTCGGGATGGAGGATCAGCACCTGCCCTGGCAGCGAGTGGCGCGTTGCCCCGCGATAGTTGAACGCTTGCACCCCGGCCATCGTCAGCGCGACCGTGTAGGTGTCGTGCCGATGCGGCGAAAACGCGGCCCCGACCAGGCGATGCGCGACGCGCTCGATCGGTTCGAACGCGCCGGCTGCCGGCGACGGGGTCGGGGAAGACGTCATAGTCCCCATATTGGGGGGTGATTGCCTAAATCAAATCCCCCCCGGCCGCCGAAGCCGTTGTCCCGGTCGCCTGGAATGCCTTGATGACGTTGCGCCCCACCGTCCAGCGGTGCACTTCGTCCGGCCCATCGACCAGCCGCTGCGAGCGGATATGGGTGTACCAGCTCGCCAGCGGCGTATCCTGGCTGTAGCCCAGCGCGCCGTGCAGCTGGATGGCGGTGTCCACCACCTTGTGCACCATGTGGGCCAGGAACACCTTCGCGATGCTGTTCTCCTGCCGCAGATCCAGGCCCTTCTCCGCCTTGTAGGCGATGTGCAGCAGCATCAGCCGCGCCATGTAGAGCTCGCTGGCGCACTCGGCGAGCATGAACTGCACCGCCTGGCGCTGGTAGAGCGGCTTGCCGAACGTCTCGCGCTGCGTCACGTGCGCGGTGGCCAGATCGAGCGCGCGCTGCGCCATGGCGATATTGTGCATGCCGTGCCGCAGCCGGCCATAGGCCAGCCGGTGCTGGCCCATGTTGAAGCCATTGCCTTCGCCGCCGAGCAGATTCTCGGCCGGCACCACCAGGTCCTTGATCTCGATCTCGCTGTGGCCGCCGCCCATCACCTTCGACAGCGGGCCCTCGATCGCCATCGTCTTGATGTCGCGCTTGATGATGTAGCCGGGGTTGGGCAGCTCCACGATGAAGGTGGAGAATTGCTTGTGGCGCGGTGCATCCGGATCAGTGCGCGCCATCACCACCGCGATATCAGCGGCGCTGGCGGCAGAGGAGAACCACTTCTCGCCGTTGAGGATATAATTCTCGTTGCCGTCCTTCACCGCGGTGGTGCGCATGCCCGTCGCGTCGGCGCCGGCGGCCTTCTCGGTCATCGAGTAGCAGACGCGCTTCTCGCCATTGAGCAGCGGCTTCAGGAACTTCTCCTTCTGATATTCCGTCCCGTGTGCCAGCAGGGTGAGCATGGTCGCATCGTCCGGCCCCTGGCTGTTCATCGACAGCGCGCCCAGGTGGCTCTGCCCCAGCTCCATCTGCACCAGCGCATTGGCGAGCGGGCCCAGCCCCATGCCGCCATGCTCCTTGGGGATGAACGGCAGCCACAGGCCCTGCGCCCGCGCCTTGGCGCGCAGCTCCGCCAGCACCGTCTTGTAATCGGCGCCATCCTTCAGCGCCTGTTCTGCCGGCCGGCATTCATCGTTCACCCACTGCCGCACCCGCTCGCGAATGGCCTTGGCTTCGGCTGGAATCTCGAAATCGATCGACATCTGGCGGCCTCCCTGGCGCTCTCTCCCCAATGGCCTGAGCATATCCGGGCGCCGCCGCGCCGGCAGCTATCATGTTTCGGGCGCGACACTGCCCCGCCTTGCCCGCCGCGGCCCGGCCGCCGACAGGCATGGCGATGACCACGCTCGTCCCCATCCTCGGCGATCAACTATCCCACGGCCTTGCCAGCCTGCGCGCCGTGGACCGCGCCAGCGCCGTGGTGCTGATGATGGAGGTGGCCGAGGAAGCCGCCTACGTCCCCCACCATCCGCAGAAGATCGCCCTGTTCTTCAGCGCCATGCGCCACTTCGCCGAGGAACTGCGCGCGGCCGGCTGGCGGGTGGACTATGTGACGCTGGACGATCCCGCCAATACGGGCGACTTCACCGGCGAAGTCACCCGCGCCGCCGACCGCTTGTGTGCCACCCGCATCGTTGCCTTGAAGGCCGGCGAATGGCGGGTGCTGGAGGCGCAGCAGGGCTGGCCGAACGTCACCCTGCTCGACGATGACCGCTTCCTCTGCAGCATCGACGCGTTCGCTGACTGGGCTCGCCCGCGCAAGCGCCTCGTCATGGAGGATTTCTATCGCCTGATGCGCCGCCAGACCGGCCTGCTGATGGATGGCGACCAGCCGGTGGGCGGCCAGTGGAATTTCGATGCGGACAACCGCAAGTCCGTGCCGAAGGGCCACCGCTTCGTGGCCCCCATCCGCTTCGCGCCGGATGCGATCACGGCGGACGTCCTGGCCCTCGTCGCCAGCCGCTTCGGCAATCATTTCGGCAGCACGGTCAGCTTCGGCTGGCCCGTCACCCGCGCCGATGCCCTGACGGCGCTCGATGACTTCATCACCCACCGCCTCGCCGGCTTTGGCGATTATCAGGACGCGATGGTGACCGGGGAGGACGTGCTGAACCACAGCCTGCTCTCGCCCGCGCTCAACCTCGGGCTGTTATCCCCGCTGGAAGTCTGCCGCGCCGCCGAAGCCGCCTTCCACGCCGGCACCGCACCGCTGAACGCCGTCGAAGGCTTCATCCGCCAGATCCTGGGCTGGCGCGAATATGTGCGCGGCCTCTACTGGTTCGCGGGCCCCGATTACACCGCCCGCAACCACCTCGGCGCCACCCGCCCCCTGCCCGCGCTGTTCTGGGGCGCCCCCACCGATCTCAGATGCCTGTCCGAAGCCGTGGACGCCACGCGCCGCAACGCCATGGCCCACCATATCCAGCGCCTGATGATCCTGGGCAATTTCGCCATGCTGGTCGGCACCGATCCGGCCGAAGTCCACCGCTGGTATCTCGCCGTCTATGCCGATGCCATCGAATGGGTGGAGGCCCCCAACGTGATCGGCATGAGCCAGTTTGCCGACGGCGGCCTGATGGCCACCAAGCCCTACGCCGCCGGCGGCGCCTATGTGAACCGCATGAGCGACCACTGCAAAACCTGCCGCTATGACGTGAAGCAGCGCACCGGGCCGAACGCCTGCCCGCTCAACAGCCTCTACTGGGATTTCCTCGCCCGCCACGAGGAACGCCTGTCCGGCAACCAGCGGCTCTGGCGCATGTACGACGGCTGGCGGCGGTTCTCACCCGACGAACAGGCCCGCATCCGGGCGCAGGCGAGCACGTTTCTCGCTAGGCTTGGGTGAGGGTCGGCTCGCCTGAGATAGTGCGCTTTGCCCCAACTGCACCAGCTGTATTGGTTTGACTTGTAGGGTGGATTTTGTGAGGGTGTGAGACAGGGGGCACCAGTCATGAATGATCTCCGATCGGCAGGCATTGCGACGCATTGCAGGCGCTTGGACTCACTTGCGACTCATTGTGCCGTTACGCTCTGATGATCGGTAAGCGGGCAGCTGGAACGCCGCCCTGTACGGTTAACCGCGTATACACGCGCTGACGCTATGCTGTTTGTAACGAGGTGGATGATGTCTCTGGAAATTCCGTCAGACGATCAAGTGGTTGCGGTCCTGTTGAGACTCGGAAATGGCATAACGGCTCGCACGTTGTACATGGCTTTGATCAACGATGAGCATCCTGTTCGAGAGAGCCAAATTGCGATTCAGCGCGCAGTCGAGCGGGGACGAATCCTCGTTAATGAAGATTGGACGTTAAGCCCTGTGTATGAGGCTGTAGCGGCGTAGCTGTGTCGGGTTGGACGGATGCCGAGCGCCAGAAGCGTCGGCACAAAGCCTCGGGCAAGGATCAGCGCACCGAGTTTGAGCGAGACCGCGATCGGCTGCTTTACTCGTCAGCCTTTCATCGGTTGGCGGGCATCACGCAAATTGTCCGCGCAGGCGAAGCCGATGTATTTCACACTCGGCAGCAGCACACTATCAAGGTCGCACAAGTTGGCCGGCGACTGGCTCAAAAACTCCTGAAAGAGCAACCTACCGAAGCGTCTATTCGTGGCCTCGACCCGGAAGTAGTGGAGGCTGCTTGTCTAGCACATGACCTTGGACACCCTCCATTCGGTCATATTGGAGAACACACTCTCGACAAGTTGGTGCGGGAACATGAGAATGAGGGCTTCGAAGGAAACGCTCAATCCTTTAGAATTGTTACGAAGCTTGTTGTTCGCTTTCCAGACTCGCCAGGAGTGGATTTGACGCGAGCAACACTGGCGGCATGTCTGAAGTACCCTTGGTTTCGGCATAAATCAGGAAAGAAGTCAAAAAAATGGTCGGCATACTCATCTGAAAAAGACGATTTTGAATTCGCGAGAGAGTTTCACGATCACGACAAGAAGACGCTCGAGGCCGAATTGATGGACTGGGCAGATGATGTTGCTTACTCAGTTCACGACTTGGAAGATTTTCATAGATGTAATGCCTTGCCATGGCAGCGTGTCTTTGACGAAAAAGACAAAATCATTGAACGCGCCGCAGGATCGACCTCTAATGACGAGGAACGAAGGAAACTCACGGAAGCTTATGAGCGTCTGAAAAACTATCTTGAGGGAACTTATAGTATACTGCTCGGAGATTCGTATGATGGAACGCGTCTTCAGAGAGAGCAACTCCGTCGAATGACATCACAACTTATTGGAAAATACATAAGCGCAATCAAAATCAATCCAGATTTGTCTAGCAATGAAGCCGTTGTCTTCAATGAAGACTCGGTTAATGAAGTTCGCATACTTAAACAAATAACAAGAGATTATATCATTGGAAATCCTACTTTGGCTGCGCAGCAACATGGGCAGCAGCGAATAATTAAGGAATTGTTTAAGGCGCTATGGGATGGATACGACGCGGAGCTTGGCTACCCGCCCTTCTTGCCAATACGCCTTAGGTTCCTGGCCGAAGTACCTGGCATTACAAAGGCCCGCTTTGTGGCTGATTGCGTTGCAAGCTTATCAGAGTCCGAGGCCACGGCACTGCACGCTAGGCTATTTGGGGCGACTCCGGGCTCAGTGCTCAACCCAATAGTTCGCTAAGGTACGGCGATCAGGAAAACAGTGGGTGCAGGGGCTCAGCCCCTGCCCGCCGGAGGCCTCTTGCTTGCGTCTCCGTGCCAAGCGGGCCTCCGCGCCGCCAACGTGCTGCCCACCATCTGTTCGATGAACAGCGCCAGCGTGAAGGCGCCAGCCTTCAGCCCAGCACAGAGGCCACCGGCACCCAATCATAGCCCAGATCGCGGGCCACCGCTTCATAGGTGACCTTGCCCTCATGGACATTGAGGCCGGCCGCCAGGTGCGGGTTGGCCCTGAGCGCTGCCTGCCAGCCCAGGTCGGCGATGCGCAGCGCGTGCGGCAGCGTCACGTTGTTAAGGGCATAAGTGCTGGTGCGCGCCACCGCGCCCGGCATGTTGGCCACGCAATAATGCACGATGCCATCCACCACATAGGTCGGATCGGCATGGGTGGTGGCGTGGCTGGTCTCGAAGCAGCCGCCCTGATCGATGGCGACATCCACCAGCACGGCGCCGGGCTTCATCGTCGCCAGCATGGCGCGCGTCACCAGCTTGGGCGCCGCCGCACCGGGGATCAGCACCGCGCCGATCACCAGGTCCGCCGTCGCCACCTGCTCGGCCAGGCTGGCCCGGCCGGAATAGAGCGTGCGGGCGCGGCCCTCGAGATGATTGTCCAGCCGCTCCAGCACCACCGGATCGCGATCAAGAATGGTGACATCCGCGCCCAGGCCCACCGCCATCTGTGCCGCGTTGAAGCCCACCACGCCGCCACCGATGATCACCACCTTGGCCGGCAGCACGCCCGGCACGCCACCCAGCAGCACGCCGCGGCCGCCATGCGCCTTTTCCAGCGCCGTGGCGCCGGCCTGGATCGACATTCGGCCAGCCACCTGGCTCATCGGCTTCAACAGCGGCAGCGTGTTGTCCGGGCCCGTCACGGTTTCATAGGCAATAGCCGTCACGCCGGATTTCACCAGGTCCGCCGTCTGCTCCGGATCGGGGGCGAGGTGAAGATAGGTGTAGAGGATCTGCCCGCGCCGCAGCATCGCCCGCTCCGCCGCCTGCGGCTCCTTCACCTTCACCACCATCTCGCAGCCGGCAAAGATCTCGGCCGCCGTGGCCTTGATGGCAGCCCCGGCCGCCACATAATCGGCGTCGCCCGCGCCAATGCCAGCGCCCGCGCCGCTTTCCACCCAAACCTCATGGCCATGGGCCACCAGCTCGCGCACGCTCTCCGGCGTCAGGCCCACCCGATATTCGTGGTTCTTGATTTCCCGCACGGTCCCGACACGCATGGCAAGGCTCCTTCCCTCTACGGTGCGGAGTATGCGCCCGAACAAACGGGAAGTGCTGCCAGAGATTCCGGCTTTATCGCGCCACCGTGGGATGATATTCCGCCATCATCGCAATCAGCGGGATATTTTCGCATGGACCGGCAGGATCAGCTCATCCTCAAGGCGCTGCAGCGCGACTCGACCGCCGCTATCGCCGATCTCGCCAGCCGGCTCGGCCTGTCCACCTCGGCCTGCCACCGCCGCATCAAGCAACTGGAAGCCGATGGCCTGATCGCCGGCTACCGCGCCCAACTCGATCCCACTCGCCTCGGCCTGAAGCTCGAAGCCTTCGTCGAAATCACCCTCACCAGCCAAAGCCGCGAAGCCATGGACCGCTTCGAAGAGGCCGTCGCCGGCTTCGACGATATCCTGGAATGCCACCTCATGTCCGGCAGCGCCGACTATATCCTGCGCGTTGCCGCCCACGATCTCGAACAGTTCGACACCATCCACCGCAACTGCCTCGCCCGCCTCCCCGGTGTCAGCGCCATGCGCTCCAGCTTCGCCATCCGAACGATCAAGCGCTGGGGCGGTTATCCGGTGTGAGGGGGTTGGGATGAAGGAAGGGGGAGCCTCCGGCGGGCAGGGTCGCGGACCCTGCACCCGGTTGGCTGGGAGTGGTGCCTGTGTGGGCGGTATGAGCGACCACCGCTGCATCAGCCGCTACGACGCAAATCGACGGGCCGGTCCGGACGCCCGCCCGTTCAACAGCTTCCCAGGGAACTTCCTCGCCCGCCACGAGGAGCGCCTATCCAGCAACCAGCGCCTCTGGCGCATGTACGACGGCTGGCGGCGATTTGCGCCCGACGAGCAGGCGCGGATCAGGGCGCAGGCGGCGGGATTTCTGGCGGAACTGGCATGATCCCTGGTCGAACCAGCGGACGTGGGTCGCCAATGGCCAGCCCCGAACGACGACGCGCGCGCAAGCCGATCATCGTCCGCAGCAGCAACAGGGCCCACCGATGACCCGGCGCCATTGCACGCGAGCAGAAACTGCTTGCCCGTCAAATCGCCTTCGCAGCATAGAAACGACCGTAGCGGCAACGCGGAGCAAGGGGCAGGTCAGCGGACCGACGCGTGATTGGACCAGGCAGGTTCAGGGAAAGAAGGGGCGCCAAAGGTCATGCAGGCAGCACAAGCGCCCTCCCGCTACCGCTATACCGTCGTTTCGTTCCTCGCCGTCGTCTATACGTTCAATTTCATGGACCGGCAGATCATGTCGATCCTGCAGGAACCTATCCGCCTCGAGATGGGTCTTTCCGACACCCAGCTCGGCCTGCTGACCGGGCTGACATTCGCGCTATTCTACACCAGCTGCGGCCTGCCCGTTGCATGGCTGTCGGATCGATATCGCCGGGTTTCGATCATGGCGGCGGCCTGCGGGATCTGGAGCCTGTTCACCGTCATCTGTGGCCTGGCGACAAACTTCACCCAGCTCGCGCTGTCACGGGTCATGGTTGGTGCCGGCGAGGCCGGCGGATCTCCGCCATCCTACAGCCTGATCTCCGATTATTTCCCGCCGGAGGAGCGTGGCACCGGGCTCGCGATCTACTCGCTGGGCGTGCCGATCGGCTCGGGGCTCGGCGTTGCTGTCGGGGGCTGGGTGGCAGCGAACTATGGCTGGCGCACCGCCTTCGTCGCGGTCGGCTTGCCCGGGATCGTGCTGGCGCTGCTGATGCTGCTGCTGATCCGCGAACCGAAGCGCGGCGGGCTCGATCCGGTCCCGTCGGGCGCTGCCGTGCATGAGGCGCCACAGGGCATCAGCGACGGGCTGGCGACCTTTTTCCGGAACCGCACGATGGTGCTGACGGCCATATCGTCCGGGCTGTCGGCGTTTGTCGGCTATGCCATGCTGAGCTGGAACCCGCCTTTTCTCGAACGCGTGAAGGGGATGAGCCTCACCGAGGTCGCGGCCTATTACAGCCTGGTGCTCGGCGTGACAGGCTTCATCGGGACATTTGCCGCCGGCTGGCTTGTCGACAGGCTGGGGCGACGCGACCAACGCTGGTATGCGTGGGTGCCGGCCATCGCCTTTGCGCTGACCCTGCCGGCGCTGGCGGGGATGATCCTGGCGCCGACATGGCAGAGCGCCCTTGCCTTCCTGGCGATCCCGGCGCTGCTGAACAACATGTATCTCGCACCCGCATTGACCGTCGTCCAGAATGCAGCTCCGCCATCACAGCGCAGCCTTGCCGGGGCAACGTTGCTGTTCATCCTGAACCTGATCGGGCTTGGCGGCGGGCCACTTTATGTCGGGTACATCAGCGACCAGGCGACGGCGCAAGGTGTCGAGCAGTCACTGGTGGTCGGCTACATGGCGCTGTTTCCGGTCATCGTGTTGACGATTGGGGCGCATCTGCTCGCGGCACGGTCGTTGGGGGGTGAAACAGCGCTGCAACCGGCTGTGTGAGTTCCCGGAAGTTCCATTGGCTCATGGCTTGGACGATGCGTGTGCACACTGCGGCGTACAACCATGCCGCCCGTTCTTGTGTTGGGTGAGGGGGCGGTTCCCGTCACGTCGAACGGGCCTTGGCAAGCCTCTGCCCCGGCAAAGCCGTGGCGCCGGCTCGCCAATCCCGCCGGCCGGTCTTGCCGGAGTCGGCCGATAGCGCCGGGCGCTATCGGCTCGCCCGGCTACGACGCAAGCGCCGCCAGCAGCAGCAGCGCCACGATGTTGGTGATCTTGATCATCGGGTTCACGGCCGGCCCCGCGGTGTCCTTGTAGGGGTCACCCACGGTGTCGCCGGTCACGGCGGCCTGGTGGGCGGGGGAGCCTTTGCCGCCGTAGGCGCCTTGTTCGATCACTTTCTTGGCGTTGTCCCACGCGCCGCCGCCAGAGGTCATGGAGATGGCCACAAAGAGCCCCGAGATGATCACGCCCATCAGCAGGGCTCCGAGCGCGGCAAAGCCGTTGCCCTGGCCGGCGACCGCGGTGATGGCGAAATAGACCACGACCGGGGCGAGCACCGGCAGCAGCGACGGCACGATCATTTCCTTGATGGCGCCGGCCGTCACCAGCCCGACGGTGCGGGCATAATCGGGCTTCACTTCGCGGGTGGCGATGCCGGGGTTTTCGCGGAACTGGGCGCGGATATCCTGCGCCACCGCCTGGGCGGTGCGGCCCACCGCCGTCATAGCCATGCCGCCGAACAGATAGGGCAGCAGCGCGCCGAGCAGCAGCCCGACGACGACATAGGGATTGGACAGCGAGAAATCGACCGTCACGTCCCGGAAGAACTGCGACAGATCCTCGGTATAGGTGGCGAACAACACCAGCGCGGCCAGGCCGGCCGAGCCGATGGCATAACCCTTGGTGACAGCCTTGGTGGTGTTGCCCACCGCGTCCAGCGCATCGGTGCGCTGGCGCACTTCGCCATCGAGGCCGGCCATTTCGGCGATGCCGCCGGCGTTGTCCGTCACCGGGCCATAGGCATCGAGCGCGACGATCATGCCGGCCAGGGCCAGCATGGCCGTGGCGGCAAAGGCGATGCCGATGAGACCGCCCAGCTTGAAGGTGGCGATGATGCCGGCGACGATCACCAGCGTGGGCAGCGCGGTCGACTCCATCGACACGGCCAGGCCCTGGATGACGTTGGTGCCGTGGCCGGAGTCAGATGCCTTGGCGATGGATTTCACCGGCCGATATTCGGTGCCGGTGTAATATTCGGTGATCCACACGATCAGCGCGGTGACGACCAGGCCGATCACCATGCACCAGAACAGGGAAGCGCCGGTGAAGCCATCGCCAACGCCGGTGCCGCCGATCACGGTGTTCATGTCCGGGAAGATGGCGGATGTGGCGAACCACAGCGCCGGCACCGAGAGCAGGCCGGTGACGATCAGGCCCTTGTAGAGCGCGCCCATGATCGAGCCGCCACCCAGCCGCACGAAGTACGTGCCGATGATGGATGTGATGATGCACACGCCGCAGGCGAGCAGCGGCAGCGTCATCAGCTTGGCCGCGTCTGGGCCGGTGACCAGCAGGGCGCACAGCACCATCGTGGCGCCGATGGTGACCACATATGTCTCGAACAGGTCGGCCGCCATGCCGGCGCAATCGCCGACATTGTCGCCCACGTTGTCGGCAATCACGCCGGGGTTGCGATCGTCATCCTCGTCAAAGCCCAGCTCGTTCTTGCCAACCATGTCGGCACCGACATCGGCCGCCTTGGTGAAGATGCCGCCCCCCAGGCGCGCGAAGATGGAGATGAGGCTGGCGCCGAACGACAGCGCGACGAGCGCATTCACGACCGCGCGGCTGGTGGGTTCGAGGCCTGACGAGGTGAGCGCAAAGAAATAGCCAGCGATCGCCAGCAGTGCGAGTCCGGCGACCAGCATGCCGGTGACGGCACCCGACCGGAACGCCATGGTGAGGCCCGCCTGCAGCGACTGGCGTGCGGCTTCGGCGGTGCGGACGTTGGCGCGCACCGAGATGTTCATGCCGATGAAGCCGGTCGCGCCCGACAGCACGGCACCCAACACGAAGGCAATGGCGGGGATGACGCCCAGGAAGATGCCGACGAGCGCGGCGACAATCACGCCAACGATGGCGATGGCGGTATATTGCTTGGCGAGATAGGCACCGGCACCGATCTGGATGGCCTTCGCGATTTCCTGCATGCGGGCATTGCCCGCCGAGGCGCTGAGCACCTGCCGCGATGTGACCAGGCCATAGGCCACGGCCGCCAGCCCGCACAGGATCGCCACCACCACACTGTCCATCATCATCGTCCCCCCGCTCTCGCCACATTCGGCCCGCCGTTGCGCCGGCTGGTCATTTTGTCGCACCATGACACGGGTTTTGCCGAACGCAAGCAACTAGGTGACGTTACGGACATATCTGGAGGGAACATGGCCATGGAGTTGTCACGACGCGCAGCGCTGGCCCTGGTGGGGGCTACTGCCGCGGCACCGGCCATGGCGCAGCCTGCGGGCCTGATCGCGCCGGATGATGAAGCCGGCTGGGCCCGCATCGCCGCGCTCTATCCGAAGATGGGTCCGGTGACGCAGCTGGAACATGGCTATTGGGGCAACACGGCGGCCCCCGTGGTGGAGGTGCACCGCGCCATCCTCGACCGGCTCAATCGCGACACCAGTCTCTATGCCCGAAGGGCGATGCAGAAGGATGTGGCGGTGGCCAAGGCCCGCGCCGCGCAGGCGATGGGCGTGCAGCCCGAAGAAATCGGCTTCTGCCGCAACGCCGCGGAAGGCCTGCAGGGGCTGGTCAGCCAGTTCACCGGGGTGGGCGAAGGCGATGCCATCCTGTGGTCTGACAATGATTATGACACCACGCAGGGCGCCATGCCGTATCTGGCCGCCAGCCGGCGGGCCCGGCCGGTGAAGATCAGCCTGCCGCGCGCGCCGACGCGGGAGAATGTGATCGCCGCCTATGCCGAGGCGATCCGCACCACTCCGCGCCTGAAGTTCGTGGCGCTCACCCACGGCACCCACCGCAGCGGCCTGGTGGTGCCGGTGGCCGAGATCGCGGCGCTGGCCAGGGCGGCCGGGGCGGCCGTGCTGGTCGATTGCGCGCAAAGCTTCCGGATGCGGCCCTTCACCATCCCGGATTTCGGCACCGATTATGCCGTGCTGAACTTCCACAAGTGGACGGGCGCACCGGTGGGCATTGCTGCCTTCTGGTGCCGGCCCGGCATGGCGAAGCTCATCGCGCCGGCCCCCAGCGAGCCGGACGCAAAGCCCGATGACGTGCAATCGAAGGTCCACCAGGGCACGGTTGATTATGCGCCGCAGCTCACCCTGCCGGCCGCGCTCGATTTCCAGGACCGCGTGCTGCCGGTGCCGATGAAGCTGGCCCGCCTGCAGTATCTGCGGAACCGCTGGGTGCAGCCGCTGCGCGGGCTGGAGGGGCTCGAGATCATGGTGGGTGATGATCCGGCAACGTTCGGCGCCATCACCAGCTTCCGCATCGCCGGCCACACCAGCACCGCCGACGCTATCGCCATCACTGATACGCTGTTGAACCAGTACAACATCATGACCGTGCACCGCCCCGGCCTGGCCGCCGGCGCCTGCGTGCGGGTGACGCCGGCGCTCTTCACCACGCCGCAGGAGTGCGACCGGCTGGTGGCGGCGTTGCGGGACCTGGTGCCCAGGATTGCCCGCGGTTAGGCGTGCTCCCAGCCCAGGCGGGCCGGCAGC